>JAFDZQ010000037.1:44449-81321 GCA_018266895.1 Bacteroidota bacterium | reverse complement strand
ACTATCTGGTAAAGTTTCACCGGCTGTATCAGGTCTTTTAAACGTCTGTTACCAAGATCCCTTACAGACAACGGATCTTCCGTTCCATCTGATAATACTTCTTTTGCATTCTCCGAGATCAGTATCTGCCCGCCGTACGCTGCTGACATTATTCTTTGTGTTCTTGCAAGAGTAACATAGCCCATGTAATCATTCCCGTTCCATTCAGCATTTCCGGAATGTATGCCAATACGGACTTTAACGGCTGCATCTGTCCATTGCTCTGATTTAAGCTTTATCTGAATATCAACTGCTGCTCTGACAGCATCGTCCGGATTCTCAAAAGAACAGCAGAATGCATCTCCTACAGTCTTGAAAACAAAACCTTTATTGGATTCGACTGAGTCATTTATGATCTTATTGTGTCTCTCAAGAACAATAGGAAGTGTTTCAGGAAAATCCTGTGAAAGTTTAGTGCTGCCTTCTATATCCGTAAATAAAAATGTTACAATGCCTGTTGGATTCATTCAGTTAAGAATTAGTAATTTAAGATTCAGAATCAGCAATCTGAAATTACTAATATTAAGTTGAACATTGAACAATGAAAATTGAATGAGATTATTATCTGAATAATGAATTTTATAAATAGTTCGGACATTATGATAAAACATTTTACCTCATACAGTGTTCATAAGACTCATCTATGGGAAATGCAGTATGGTACCAATTCAAGAGATAAAAAAAATCCTTATCTGGGTTTGCAGAACAACTCAACTTGCGCAAAGGTAAAAGAAGTCTGGAAGTTTTAGAGGGTTGTTTCAATCGGAGTCTCAGTTAAGGAATAATATTTTAAGTTTGATATTATTTAAATTGATTGTTCATTCTTTTAATCTCGGAATCAATCTCTTTTAGCACATCATCATTTGCAATTTTATCATCAACACTAAATATTACAAATACTTTTCCTCCATACTTACTTGTGAAGTTTTCAAAACTGTTTTTCATTCTCTCAGTAGCAGAATAATTTCCAAAGTTCGCTTTAGCTGTTACTGGTTTTATCTGAATCCCAAATGCTTTTTCACCAACCCAACCGAGATAATCAATATCGCCTGCATGATCCAGTTCGGGATCGCTTTGTTCAAACTTGACATCAGGGAATTCCTTTGCCAAGTTATCTTCAACTACTGACTTCTCCCGGAGAAAGCCATCATAAGTTCTATTTATTGTGAGATTGAAAATATAATCAACACAATCTTGCATAGTCAGTTGATTAAATGCTTCCGTCCATTCAGGAATTACGATCTCTTTGATTTTCACATATAATCTCTCGCCCAGTTCCTCTAAACTTTTTTTTGTAATTTTACTTTGAGTTTTTCCATCTGTATTTGCATTTTCAAAATACCATTTCTCCCATTGTTCAAGTGTTTTTGGCTGGCATTCACGGATAAGAGCCATAACAGTTCCTACTTTATTTGGTCGGGATAGCTGATATGTTTGTGTAGCGAAATTGAGGACTTTTTCTTTCTTTCCGAATTCTTTTGAAAAGCGTTTATTAGGCATTATAATTTACATTAAATTTCATCGTTGAAACATTATTTTGAATATCATTTTTAAATTCTTCCATAATAGGAAATACTAAATCAAAAGTTTCAATACTATCATCTGGACTGATTTGATTTATCGCCCCATGAACAATTTCATTTCTAACCCTTAACAATTTTTCATCAATAATTCCCTTCTTTAAAGAATACTTATCTGCATTTAATCCAATAATTAAGCAAATTTCCTGAAGAGTTTCTACATTAAGATTCGAATATGTAGCTATTGAATAATTGTTTGGAATTATAGCTTTATTATCCATGTTTGTAAATAGTTCTTCCAATGCCAGTACTTTTAAAGCAACTTTTGATTCAAAATATTCATTCATTTTTTGTAAATGACATATTGCCAGAAGGCCATATTGCAAGTCCTTATATTTAAGATTTTGGTGAGAAATGAATTGTATATAACATTCGCTGGAATATTTAATAAATCCTTCCCAATGAGCATATAAAAAAACAATTAAATTTTTAGCAAATAGTTTTCCTTCCGGTTTATTTAAATTTTTATCAACCAAAATTTTTAAAGTATTGAGTTCAGATCTTCGTAAAATGAAATCAGTATCTATACTATTTTGCAATTCCGATATATTTCTATTCTTCTTACTCATCTTTAGAAAAATATTTTTTGCTAAAAGGCACTAATTTTTTAATTCTAATTTCTGTATTTGTTCCGATTCCTCTTGCCTTTTTGAATTCATCCTGACTTTCTAAATTATCTATTTTAATATTAATTAAATCAATATCGTTTTCTGAATAATTATCTATATTGAAGTAAAGTCCAATTGCTATTGCTTCAAAATATGATTCTAAAAATTGTTGACCACTAGATCCAGTACTTCTCTTAAATACATCTACTCCTTTTGCTTGAAACAATAAATCAAAAGTTTTTTGAAATTTTTGCTTTTCGTTTGCTAAATTAAATGTTCCAATATCAATTTTGCTTATTAATGAATCATTTTCCGAATAAAATATTGAATCATCCAAATAATCGTCAACTTTTTTGAATTTAGATTTTAATTCATAAATCGGAAAAACAAAAAGTCTCATTATTAATTCTTTATCATATTGTTCTTTAAGCCATCTGTCTTCTAAGCCAGAAATGCATTCTTTGAAATTAGAATAATTAGATAAATCTTTTAGCCAATCAAATATTAATTCATCATACATTATAAAAAGCGCATTCCTATATTCCTGTCCTGATAAAATTGAAGGTTTTTGATTTAACCTTTGAAATAATTCAAATTTTGCTTTAGATTTTTCTGAGGAAATATCTTTTATTATTTTTACCTCCATTTTAGTTTTTTTAAAATTAAATTGAAGTTCTTCACTGAAGTCTTCCCATTTCATTGAATTTAGAGCCTTAAGGGTTTTTGTATCTTTAAGAGTTGTTGGTTGTAATGGATTTCCATCTTTATCCTTTAGGTCAGAGATTCCTGTAAATAAAAATATTGTTGACAATCTCTGAAGACCATCTATGACTTCCCACATTTTTTTATCTTGGAAAATAAAAATTGATGGCAAAGGTATTTGCAAAAAAATTGATTCAATAAATCTCGATTGTTGTTGGTCCGACCATCTGAATTCTCTTTGATATTTTGGATTTACAATAAGCTCTTTATCCTTATACATATTCATAAATTCACCAATTGACATTGAATATGAATCAGTTATATATCCTCTTTGACTTATAGATAGTTGATTAATTAAATCTTCTTGATTACTCATACTTGGGTTAATTGAATATTTAAAAATTTTTGTTTGTATTTAAAGTTTGAATTATTATCTACTTTCACCAAACCATTCTTAATTAAATGTGCATTGATAAATGTTTTATTCTCAAGATAGAGGTAACAAAGAAGATTGCTTTCACTGTCATATTTTATTAAGTCGTATTTAAGAAAAACTCTTTTGCCCTTTGTTTTCTCAATCAGAAACTTTGTTGCATCTCCATTAACTTTAGGGTCTTCCTTTATCCCAATTAGTTTTATAGTTATATCATTGTTCAATCGAATCTTCTCAGGACTTATAACTTCTTTAACTGTGAAAAATTTTTCTCTTTTACTTGAACTGTCTTTGTCAATCTTTGAACCGAATTGTAATTTCTTAACATCAATTTTCTTATTAAGTGTATGAGGGTCTTTGAAAATGTAAGGTAACTTTTTAATTTCTTTTGCAAAATTAACTGTAAGAAGCTTTTGTTCCGTAAACTCATAAGTTGTATTGTGAATATCAGTCTGATTAGCACCCAATTTTTGTTTGATGGTTGGGATAAAATCGGAATTAATTTCATAACCAATAGAATTTCTTCCTGAATTCTTTGCAGCAAGATTAGTTGTACCGCTGCCAGTAAATGGATCAAGAACAGTATCACCTGCAAATGCAAACATTTTTATCAAGCGCTTTGGTAACTCTTCCGGAAACATTGCAATGTGATTGTCTTGTCTTGCACCTGAAAAATTCCAGTGTCCTGCAAAGAATGTGTTCCATTCTTCAGCTGTCATTTTAGAAAGTTCTTTTTGTTCTTTGGTTGGCTTTGGCGCATCGCCAAGTTTTTTAAAAATAAGAATAAACTCATAGTCTAACTTCAATATTCCGTTTCGTGGATAAGGATAGGATCCCATTTGAATACCTCCGCCAGTTGTATTCGATGTCGTTACTTTTTGCCAAATAATTGCACCCATATAATCAAAACCAATATTCTCACAGAATTTAATTATTTCTTCTCTGATTGGAATTACTTTATAGCGACCATAATAAACAGCTCGCGCAAACTGGTCTCCAATATTTACGCATAACCTGCAGCCATTGTGCAGAACCCGATAACATTCCTTCCAAACTAAGTTCAGATTGTTTATGTAATTTTCGTAATTGTCGTGAAATCCGATTTGATTTTCAGAGCCGTAGTCTTTAAGTTGCCAATAAGGAGGTGAAGTTAGAGCTAAGTGAATCGAGTTGTCAGACAATTCAATCATTTGTCTGCTGTCACCATTTATAATTTTGTGATGCGTATTCAATTTGATACTTTTCTAATTTACTAAATAAATACAATTACACAATATAAATATTAAAAAATAAATGAAATGGTAAAAAGTATATTAGATGTAGATCTGAATAATTCAGGATTTTAATTATATATTTTTTCGTTGTGTGAAACTCTCACTATTAATCTTTCATCGACAACTGAATCCTCTTCCTTTCTTTGTCAATGTTTGTAATTCTTACTATTACTTTCTGATCCAGTTTTAAAACTTCCGCCGGGTCTTTGATAAATCTGCTGCTGCTTATCTGTGAAACGTGTAACAGTCCGTTTTCCTTTATGCCAATGTTTACAAACGCTCCGAACTTTGTAAGATTTGTAATTACTCCAGGCAGCCTCATGTCAATTGTCAGATCATCAATGTCTTTTACAGATTCTGCAAATGAAAAGACTTCTGCTTTTCCTCTCGGATCAAGGCCGGGCTTCTTTAATTCGTTCATTATGTCTTCAAGTGTAGGAAGACCGACTTTATCATTTATATATTTTTTTATATCTATCTGTTTTCGGACTTCTTCTGATTTAATAAGTTCATCAACAGGCTTTGAAATATCCTTCGCCATTTTATCAACTATCTTATAGCTTTCCGGATGAACTGCGCTGTTATCCAGAGGATTCTTTGCTCCGGGTATTCTTAAAAATCCCGCTGACTGTTCGAATACTTTTGCACCTAAGCCTTTTACCTTCATAAGTTCTTTTCTCGATTTAAAAGGTCCGTTATCCTGACGGTATGTGATTATTGCTTCAGCGATTTTATTGCCGATTCCTGAAACATACCTGAGCAGATGCCTGCTTGAAGTATTCAGATTCACTCCAACCGTATTAACTGCAAGACTGACTGTCTGATCAAGACTTTCCCTTAAATTTTCCTGATCCACGTCATGCTGATACTGTCCAACACCTATTGATTTTGCATCTATCTTTACAAGTTCTGCAAGCGGGTCCATAAGCCGCCTTCCTATTGAGATTGCTCCGCGTACTGTCAGATCAAGTTCGGGAAATTCTTCCCTTGCAGCTTCTGAAGCGGAATAAATAGATGCTCCTGATTCATTTACCATATATATTTCAATTTCAGATGAACCTTCCAGTACGGATTTTATGAAACTCTCTGTTTCTCTGCCGGCAGTTCCTGTGCCGATGGCAATAGCTCTGATCTTATATTGTTTAATTAATCTTTTAATAGTGTCAGATGATTCTTTGACCTGATTCTGAGGAGGATGAGGATATATTGTCGTACTGTTTATAAGAGAACCCTGTTCATCAAGACACACTACTTTACATCCGGTTCTGAATCCGGGATCGATTGCAAGCGTCGATTTAGGTCCGAGAGGGGAAGCAAGCAAAAGCTGACGGAGATTTTCGGAGAATACAAGTATTGCCTCTTTGTCCGCTCTTTCTTTGGCTGTGTTGAAAAATTCTGTTTCTATTGACGGTGATAATAATCTTTTGAATGAATCTTTAACAGCAAGAGAAACCTGTTCAGACGATTCATTCCCGGTATTATTTTTAACAAAGATCCTGTCTAAAATTTTTACGGCAATGTCATGATCTGTATCAATTGAAACTCTGAGAATGCCTTCCTGTTCAGCGCGAAGCATTGCCAGCAATCTGTGCCCGGGACATTTACTCAGTTCCTCTGAATATTCAAAATAGTCAAGATACTTTTGTCCTTCTTCTTTTTTCTTCGGGACAACTTTCGAATTAAGTACCGCAGTATTTTTATAAAGTTCTCTTAATGCATTCCGCGCAGGAATATCTTCATTGATCCATTCAGCGATTATATCCCGCGCTCCTGAAAGAGCATCATCTGAAGTTAACACTTCTTCATTCAGATATTTCAAAGCTTCTTCATTTACATTAATATCTTCCTGTTTCAGCAGTGACGCAGCGAGTGGTTCAAGACCTTTTTCCCTTGCTGCAGCAGCTCTTGTTTTTCTTTTTGGTTTAAACGGAAGGTAAAGGTCTTCAAGCGCATTGATCTCCCAGCAGTTGTTTATCTTTTCTGCAAGCTTATCGGTTAACTTATCCTGATCATCAATGCTTTTAAGAATGTATTCACGGCGTTTGATAAGTTCATTCAGTCTTTTAAGTTCTGTCTGAATTTCAGCTACCTGCATTTCATCCAGACTGCCCGTTGCTTCTTTTCTGTACCGTGAAATGAAAGGAATTGTAGCTCCTTCTTCCAGCAGTTCAACCGTTGCGGAAACCTGTTTCTTGCTGATGGAAAGTGTATTGCTTATATGTTCTGTTATTATTTCTGTCATTTATAAAATTAATTATTTTTCAAATCTCTAAATATACAATTATATGTCAGCATAATTTTATTGTCTGCTGAACTCGTCATGTAAAAAAGAATATCAGAAATTATTAAGAATGATATTGAGATATTAAATTAAATGACTAAGGTGTGTTTCAAAAAAATCTGACGGATTCTGTCAGAATTACAACATAACAGAATACGTTCAGATTATTATATCTCAAAGTTTCAATTTTTTAATCCGTGCATTAACAGACGGAATGTTTTCCTTTCTGAGTTCATCAGTAACAGTTTCAAATTCTTTTCTTAAAATTTCATGTCCATGCGAGATTTCATACAAACCCTGAACAGAGTTTACTCTTACAATTCTTGATTCCTCTTTGTCCAAAGCCCACTTTTTTAAAATGTTCACGGTTTTGCGCAACTCTGTGAGGTTAATTTCAATTCTTGGTAAAAGCAATGCAAGATGCCATTTGAGTTCTTTATTCTCAGCGCTGAGGCACAATTCAAGTAACTTTTTTTTATGTTTAAAAAGAAATTCGGGATGTTCAGATGTGATCTTTTCTATAGCGTCAGCGGCTCTCATTACAACGAGTCTGTCTTTATGGTAAATACAGTTGAACAGTTTATCAAAACTTTTCTGATCTTTTATCTGCTGAACTGCTTCATTGCTTTTGCCAATGCTCCTGAGATCCCCCCCGGATAATATTTTTCCGAATGTTTGCATAAACTTATTCTATGTGCAGCAATTATTTCCTGACTGTACAGGCGGACATTTTACATTACCGTAACTGCAGAAAATACAGCAGTCTCCTTTTAAGGGTTTCAGCAGTGTCCCGCAATGTTCACATTCATAAAAATATACGCAGGCATCAACAGGCATTAATTCTTTCTTGCTGTATTTACAATTCGGACAGGTAATAACCGAACTGAGATTAACTTTCTTGCCTATGTATGTTGCAGTCTTATTTATATTCATAAATTAAAATTTATAAACAAAGACACAGAGATATTAAGAACCGATTATTTTCTCTGTGTCTCAGTCTGAATCTCTAAATGAGTGATTCCGGGATGATTTCTTTTATGTGATATTCATTTCCCGGATTACTTTAATAACATCATGCTCTTTGTGATTTTAGTGTTTCCTGCTCTTAGAACATAAAAATAAACTCCGCTCGAAAGTTCGCTGCCGTTAAAGCTGACTTCATATCTTCCCGGGGAAAGATTTTCATTTACTAATGTTGCTGCTTCTCTTCCGGATATATCATATACTTTCAAAGATACAAATCCCAGTTCCGGTATTCCAAATTCCAGATGCGTTTCAGGATTGAACGGATTCGGATAATTCTGTTTCAGTATGAAATCTCCCGGAACTGTCACGTTCTGATTTCCTGTGCCTGTGATTATTGATGTGTATTCAAAAACTCCCTGACCTGTAGAAACTGTCGGATGCGCACCTCCTGCATATAAAGTAGTATCTCCTGAAGTCCTGAAGACAAGAGATCTTACCGAAATTGTATTTATCATTGTCCCGCCGTTAAAATCAGTCCAGGACAATCCAGCATTTGTAGTTTTGAATACACCCACTCCCGTATTTGTGGAGTTTCCCAGTCCCGCATAAAATTCCTTAGTACTGCCCGGTTTTATCATGCAGCTTCTGGGTAAAGTACCTACTAAATTCGGCAATCCGGTATGCCTTCTGGTCCAAAGCCCTCCGCCGTTCGTAGTAACATACATTCCGCTCAGCGAATCAGTGTTCATGAATATCCCGGCAAGCAGCAGAGAAGTATCTGCCGTGCTGATGCTTAAACACCGGACAGGTTTATTATCCGTGGCAAGTCCGGGTATTCCGTTACTGACATCTGTCCAGCTTGCCGCAGCGTCAACACTTTTGTAAATATGAGGCGGACCGGTTTGTGATGTCACTCCGAATGAAGTTCCGCAGTATAACACATTATGATTCAATGGGTTGATGATTACGGGAAGAATATTTTTAACTGTCCCGATCCCTGTATTAGCCGCATTCCAGTTAGTTCCGCCGTTTGTGGTTTTATAAATTCCCACCTGTGAATCAACTACTCCGTCGAAAACTGTTGCATATGCAACATCAGGATTTAACTGATCCACTGCAATGGACTGAATGCCGAGTGACGTTTCAACAATACCGCTGTTGACTTGTGTCCAGTTTGCACCTGCATCAGAAGATCTGTAAATTCCTGCTCCTGAACCTGTCTGACTTGTCCCGCAGTACAGAATATTCGGGTTAGAAGTTCCTATACCCATAGCCTGAACAGTCACATTGGTCAGACCGGCATTTGTCTGAGTCCAGTTCAATCCGGCATTGGTTGATTTCCATATACCTGTAGTATTGCTTCCCGCATAAATAATATTCTGATTTACGGGGTTAATGACAATTGTCCAGATCTGACCGGCACCGCTTAGAGATGTACTCCAGACATTCGGTCCGTCACTTGCATACATAAAATGAACAAAGATGAAAGAAAGAAGAGTGATAGAAATTAGTTTTTTCATGTTGCCTCCTTCAGATAAATTTAATTTAAAATTAATTTATTGAATAGAAATGAACAGTGAATGAAGTTTTACGGAAACTAAATCATTTGTTTCCTGAAATCAATACTAAACTCATTTACTTACACATACCTGATAACGACTGCAGTTTTATCAGGATTTTTGTGTAAGATACTTTAAACTTATTTCTTTATATATACTTCCACTGCAGTGCCGAGTTTTTTTAATTCTTCCGTATTTGCCTTAAGTAATTCATACGCCGTGTTGTTTATCAGTTCCTTATCCAGCCCTTTCCATTTATTCATGTCGTTTTCAAATTCAGATTTGAAAAGTGATTCTGACATATTTCTCATCACGCAGTAATTTGCAACAGAGTGTCCGTTATCGCTTTCATAATTTGAATTCTTTATGAAAAATTCTATTGTATGATACAAAGTAGTATCAGCCATGCTTAGTTCTGTCAGCTTTGCCCTGTATTCCAGATCAGCACTCTTTAATTTCGGAAATAATTTATAATCCGCAAAATGCCTGCTCTCGTGAGCAAGGTAACTTATCTTAAAATTCTCACTCTCAGTGTCGTAAGCGCTCTTAACGCAGTATAAGGCATCTGCTGTAGCCCAGCCTCCGGGGTAATACCGTCCGAGTGTTGCGTATTCCTCCCATCCGAGAGTGATGAAGTCTTCCATGAATACAACTTTAGCTCCTGTTTCCTCTCCGTGAAGACTGAATTTAAATGAAGTGTCCTCCTGAGTTTTCCATACTAGCAGATCATAAAACTTCCCCGTCTTGCCAAATCCTGTAGTAAGCAGACCGTTCGAACTGATATACTTCTTCAAATAAACATCTATGCTGTCTTCATTACTAATATTGTCTTTTTCGTCAGGGAATTGAGTTGATAAAAAATCAGAAACATTTTTCTTAAGTAGACTATCGTAATTTCCGTAATTATTCGCATTGTCTGACAAAAGCGACATCCTCCAGTATTTTTTGTAAATTTCCATCAGTCCCTGTATCTGTGTATTTCCGTTTAAAGGGTAAATGCTTTTGTCTTCTTCAAAGCCGAACCTGTTTTCAATGTCTGTTTTGAATTTCAGATCATCGTCATTAAGTTTACTCTCATCATAGGATCTCAGTATCTCCAGAGCCGGCATTAAATTTCCGTCTAAGCAGTAAACATATATCTTTTGTTTGTCAATTTTCATATTGTCAGTCTGATCTTTCTGTGCAAAAGTTTTTAAACAAAATAATAAAATTATTAAGAATATTACCGGGATTTGTAAAATTAATTTGTTATTTGATTTCATTAGGACTGATTTAATTTACAAATTTATTTACTAAAGTTGACTGTTCTGTGATTAAATACAAATCATTACAATTAATTTCACTGATTAACCTGAATTTGAAAAATGAATTGTTAATATAGTCAGCATTTTTTCGTGGCGGAAAATAAAATAAATATTTTTTACAAAGAATAAATTGTTTTGGACAACACGGTTGTTACTGTATATTATACTCCTGATACATCACTCAGCGCAAATCTTACAATTTCTTCCTTGCTTAATTTAAGGGATTCAATCTGAATTTCATCAAACCTGTCTTTGCCGATAATTCCGCAAATCGTATTTCTCAGATTTTCCGCTTCTGACAAATTTGCATTGCCGAGAGGATCGTTTTTAAATTCAATTATTGTTTTCAGAAAAAACAAATACTTAAGGGATGTGATATAATCTTTCAGTTCAAAATAAGATTTTGCGATCAGGAAAATATTTGTTGACAGAAAAAAATTAACTCCGGCTTCACTCCCTGTCAGAATTGATTGCTTATAATAGCTGATCGCATTGATGTAATTCCCTGGTCCTGATTCTACATTCCCGAGATACAACAGCGCGACAAGCAAACTGCTTGTATATCCGTATTCCTTAATTATGGTAAGCGCTTCTTCAAGCATCTGCCTTGCTTTCTCATATTGCCTGTATTCTATGTAAACACAGCCGAGATTTATCAGATTAATACATATTAAATATTTGTTTCCTAAATCATTTGCAATAGCAAGGCTTTCCTCCGAATACGACTTTGCAGATTCCAGGTTATCTCTTTTATATTCAAATACTCCTATACTTGCCTGCACAAGAGACACCTGATTTAAATCATTTAATTCTTTGTAAATTCTTAGGGATTCTTTTTTATATTCCATAGCCAGATCACTGTCTCCTCTCAGATGAACCGTAAATGAAATATTGTAAAAAGAAAATGCTATTCCGCTTTTTATGTCAAGTTCACGGAATATAGAAATTGCCTGATTGTGTAATTCATAAGCTTTTTCATAATCACCTTTAAAAGAATAATAGATCAGGCCGGATATGTTCAGACAGTTGCCTATATCAGATAAGCTGTTTACTTTCCGGAAAATATTATGACTCTCTTCAAGAAACCTTTCAGCTTCAGCCGAATTCCCTATGTTCTGATTCATCAGTGCTGCAATAAATAAAACTTTTGCTTTAGAAAATTCATCAGTAATTCTGCCTGAATTCAGAATCTTTATGCATGTCTGCAATCCTTCCAGAAAATAACCCTTGATTTTCCAGAATTCGGAAAACGTATAAATTAATCTGCATGCTTCTGCGGTATCATTTTCCGATGCCCATAGAATGGCGGCTCTGATGTTATCAAGTTCAGTATCAATTAACCGGACCCAGTGCAGCTGATCAATCCCTTTAAGTTTCATACTCTCATGGTCAGCAAGACTGCTGAAATAATTGTAATGATTTCGTCTCAGACCGGTGTCTTCTCCGAGTTTCTCATCTGCATACTGCTTTACAGTTTCTAATAAATAAAATCTGACAGAACCCGATTTTTCCGAAGTGTAAATAAGTGATTTATCCAGCAGATTTGTATGAACGTCCAGCATTTCAAAATTATCAATTTCCTCATTTGTGCAGATCTCTTCAGCCGCTTCAATTACCCAGCCGCCCGTAAAAACCGAAAGCCGCTGAAATAATTTCTTTTCTTTTTCAGTCAGCAGATCGTAACTCCAGTCTATCATCGCCTTCAGAGTCTGCTGTCTCGGAAGAGCGGTTCTCTTGCCGCCTGTAAGCAGTCTGAACCGGTCATTTAATTTCTGAGAAATTTTTTGAACATTCAGAATATTCACTCTGGCAGCTGCCAGTTCTATCGCAAGCGGTATGCCGTCAAGCTGAAAGCAAATCTGAGCCAGCGCAGGAGCATTATCATTATTTATTCTGAAGTTCGGATTGACAGTTAAAGCTCTTTCAATGAATAATCTGACGGCTTCATACTGTGAAAGTTCCAGAGGTGTAATTTTCTTAGCAGGGTCAGGATGTGAAAGCGACAGGATCCTGAATACAGTTTCACCGTCGCTTCTTAATGCTTCTCTGCTTGTTGCAATGATTTTGACTTTACTGCAAAACTGCAGAATCTTTTCAGCCGTTTTAGAGGCTTCTTCTATTAAATGCTCGCAGTTGTCAAGTATGATCAGTAATTCTTTTTCTTTTAAATAATTAAGAAGCGTGGTTTCCGTTTTCTGTCCGGGCTGCTCGCTTATGCCTGCTGATCTTGCAATTGTAGGAAGCACAAGTTCGGGATCAGACAGCGGCGCAAGTTCTGTTATCCATACTCCGTCATTAAATTCATCAATGACATCAGCTCCGGTCTGCAGAGCCATTCTTGTTTTTCCCGTGCCTCCCGGCCCGAGTATTGAAAGAAGGCGTGTACCGGATAATAATTTTCTAATTTCGGAAATTTCTTTTTCCCTTCCGATAAAACTCGTAAGCTGCACGGAAAGATTATTAGGCCTTGCATCAAGTGTTTTCAGGGGAGGGAAGTCAGACTGAATTTTATCCGAGACGATCTGATAAAGTTTCATCGGCTGTATCAGATCCTTTAATCTTCTTTCACCGAGATCCCTGAAAGAAAAATTATCCGGCTTTACATCTCCTATTGATCCGAAAGCATCATCTGAGATGAGTATCTGACCGCCGTAAGCGGAAGACATTATTCTCTGCGTTCTTGCAAGTGTTACATAACCCATGTAATCCTTCCCGTTCCATTCCGATCTGCCGGAATGAATTCCCATCCGGACATTTATTACAGCATCGTTCCATTCAGCCGAACTGAGTTTTGTCTGAGCATCAAAAGCTGCGTTAACAGCTTCATCGGGATTACTGAATGCGCAGCAGAAAGCATCTCCGACGGTTTTAAATACAAAACCATTGAAAGAATTCACTGACTCATTGAGAATCGAATTATGTTTTTCAATGGCAGCAGGCATTGATTCAGGGAAATCCTGATAAAGTTTAGTGCTCCCTTCAATATCGGTGAATAAAAAAGTTACTATGCCCGTTGGAATGTCATTCATTGCCGGTTTATAATGTTTCTGATTCCGGATTACAAATACCGGATTTATTACTGCGTCTTATCAAAAATAATTTTTTTAATTGCATATTGCAATAAACGTCAGATGCCTTCTGCATCTGTTCAGGAATAGTTATTAATATATGAAATTAATTTGAATGAAACACTTTTATCCTAATCCCGAAGGGATTAAACGTTTATAGAAAATGAAATGAAAAGGAAATCGATACCGAAGGTATCGTACAAATATATTTTTTACAAAAAATTATTTCACAAGCATAAATTTCTTTCGTTAGTTGATCTTAAGACAGCACTGTTATCACTGCAAACCCAGATCAGATTCTGATTCAGAACCGAAATGCTGTATATTTCTCCCGAACCAGGAATTGTGCTTACATAAGACCACTGGCTATATGATACTGCAGCGTTTAAAAGAAATAAATAAAGAAAAATTTTTTTCATATTCTGTCTCCTCTGTTATTAATTTAAATTTAATACAAAATTATTATTAACATACTTTGCATTGAATTTAAAATCAAGAATGTTAATTTAAATTTGCTAAATATAGAGTATTGTCAAAACCGGTCACAGAATTAAACAAAGTTTAAACAGGGTATATATTTGGATCAGAAAAATGCCGAATTGATATTAAGGTCTGTTTTCATAGATATAATGGTGAATGTAAAAAACTGTATTTTATGCCGTACTTTTTAAACAAACTTTTAACTTTCATATTCTATGCTGCATGTTGCTTGATTGCATCCAATGATTTCTTTTTAAGGTTTTCTTCTTCTCCTATATCATAGTCATCCTGAAGTCCCAGCCGGAATTTTGCACTATTCCCGAAATATTTAGAAAGTCTCAAAGCAGTATCGGCAGTTATGCGTCTGCTTCCGTTAAGTATTTTAGAAATTCGTGACTGAGGAATACTTAAATCTGCAGATAGTTTATAAGCACTGATGTTATTAGTATAAGAAACTCTTCAAGAAGAATTTCACCCGGGTGTATGTTTTTTAAATTTTTCATTTCACTACTGACAGATTTAATGATCCTCTTCCGGAGTGAAGTACCCGTATAAATTTAGATTTTTCATATCCGCGCTCAGTCTCCCGCACCGGCTTACATTTACTTCATGATAAAATTACACTGTTGGAACTTAACGGAGAATAATTCTGCATAATTCAAAGTGAATCAAATTTATTTTAATACAGAAAGGATCATGAGTTATAAATTATATCTATACTGAGAGAAAAGGCATGCCTTGTTTATACTAACATTACATATTTTGACATTCCCAACTATCCGTTGTAAGTATCAAACTATCTGTTGTAAGAATCAAACTATCTGTTGTAAGTATCAAACTATCTGTTGTAAGTATCAAACTATCTGTTGTAAGAATCAAACTATCTGCTGTAAATTTCAGAATATCTGCTGTAAATTTCAGAATATCTGCTGTAAATTTCAAACTATCTGCTGTAAGTATCAAACTAACTTCTGTAAATTTCAGAATATTTGTTGTAAATTTCAAACTTTCAGTAGGAAGTTTATAAATTTAAAAACATTTTTAAGCCGTCGGTAAATTAAGAAAAAGGATACAATTTATTGATACAGGAAATGGGGCTGACTGTTACGGAAAATTTTATTTCTCTTGTTATCAAAAATCCGGTTGATCATACAAAATTAAGGGAAAATCTTTTCAGTGATAATAGTATAAGTGAAATGAGTTTTGATGCGATGAATCACAGAGCAAAAGAAATGACAAATAATTAGAAAATTAGTAGGCAAAACTTATTTGCAATTAAATTAAAGTATTTTTTAAAACATTAAAATCTTTATCGCTTATAAAATCCCATGAATAAACTTTCACAAAAACTTCGATTTTTTAAATTAAGTAAACTTATATTTAGAAAAATAATCATCAATCTCTTGTCTTAACTCTATTCCAACTTTCTCAAATATATCTAATAATTGAACATATGTTCCTTCTCCTCCAAGGAAATCCCAGAATTCATTCGCTACTTTTAACTCATTAGGTAAATCTAACATTCCTCTAATAGTCCATCTATTATAAGGTTCGGGTTCATAAGGATTATATGGTATTGCAATTAAACTTTCAACTTTAGCTTTTGGATTTTCAGCAAGAAATGCAGCTACCCATTGTAATAATGTTCTTTTGAATTCTTTAAAACCACCTGCATTTGGTTTAGCGGTTTTGATATCAATAAAATAAACTACATCTGTTTTAGAAACAAGTTTAACATCTACTTTTGTAAGTTTTACTGTTCTCATTTCACCTTTCTGACAAACTGCTTTTATTAATTTCATCTCATTCGCTTTATTTGGTTCAGACATAGCAGTCGTAAGTTCATTCATTAAATGCTCAATAACTAAAAAAGCTTCTGAACTTATTTGAGTACCAGCAACTTGTTGTGAAGAAGCACTCTTGAAATTTGAAGACGCAATTGACTTAGCAATAGGTTCAAAAATGCTTGTTCCGAAATTTGTATTCAATGAATGTATAAAAGAAAATAATGCCATTCTATCTTTTCCAAGTAATCTGGAATGAAAGGGCATCGAAGAAGGTTCAGAATTGTGGTTTAGAAATTTATTTCGTAATGAATTTATAAGAACTTTCTCAACGGAATTTATTTGATCTAGCGAAAGAGACATTAGGCATGTTAAAGTTTTTTTAAATGAAAAATAATTTCCGAATAAGCCCCTTTATCTTTTTCAGTTCTGTTTAATACCGGGCGTTTGTATTGATTTACTATTTTCATTCCGGAATTATCAGCAATTGTGGGATACATATTGTACTTATCATTTGCCACTAAAAAAATATCAAAATCATCGACTAAATACTTCTTACAGTTGTTCAAAACTTCGCTGATTCCCTGAATGTAACTAAGCTTTGCTTCTTTACCTTGACCATTGTACAAGCGTCCAATTTCTAACTCATCTTTACGTTCAAACCCGAACAAATCATAAGCATAAGCATGTTGTTCGTGATAATCTATTAGGCCAACATAAGGGGGAGAAGAAAATATTCCATTGATCTTTTTCTTCTTTGCTAAATCTGCTAATGCTGTATTCTTCTTTTCTAATTCTTTGAAAATATCAATTGTTCTGCTGTCGCCAGTTAAGCAATATTGAAAAGTTTGAGTTCTTAACTTATCAAATTGAGAAAGTCTTCTTACTGTGTCTTTTGAATATGTTTCCCACCATTTGAGGATTGAAAATAAAGGTTTGCACATTTTCCCATGCTTAGAGCAATAATAAGTTGTGGTTATTGGCTCTAACAATGTCGCCAAATCAGAATGTGTGGTTGCTCTGCAACTGCGAATTGTCCGACTAAGAATTAAGCTTATAATCTTTTTTGTGTCAGTATTTTTGATCTTTCTGATTTCATTAAAAACGAATTGAATTTCTTCACGGATGTGCCGGGAATACCACTTGTCAAGAAAACTATCAGCTTTTTCCTGACGAATATTTATTTTGTATTCTTTTAAAAGCCTATTGTAAATTGGTAAAAACTCTTTCTCTTTTTCATTACCATATTTATCTTCGTCAATTTCACCTTGACGTAATTTGTATTTATAATCAGGAACAGGGAAATATTTGTTATTGAATTCAGAAAGTGCTTTCAAAAGCTTTGTTTCAAATTCCAATGTATGCGAACCAATTAAAAATTCTTTCAATGCTCTTGTAATCCGGTGGATCTCAGTTTGAACTTCATTCAAATTATATTTTGTAACTTTGCAATTTCCTATTAATGAGTTGAAAGCTGAAACATCAATTCCTATTGCATGCATTCCAAGTTCACTGGCTTGTACCAATGTTGTTCCACTTCCGGAAAAAGGATCGAGAATAATATCACCTTTTTTGAAGTAAGTTTCTTTTTTAAAAGTATCAGTGTGGCTATCAAGAAAATATTCTACAAGCTGCGGAATATATTTCCCTTTATATGGATGAAGTCTGTGAACATGTTTTGTAGTATTGGATTCTGTGTATTGATCAAATGACAAAGCCCAGTTTAGTTCTTTCCCAAGTTGTTCTTTCCAGGAATGTTCTCTACCCCCATTCCGTGAATCATAATATTTGATCAACTCATCTTTAAAAATCAGTGTCTCTCCATTGCTACTGATTTTTTTAATTAATCCATATTGAATAAGATATGAAATATTGGAGGTTGTTACAGTCTTTCCAAGATAATCCGTTGCCTGTTTACTGGCCTCTTTTACCGATAAAACTTCTTTAGTACCGTTCATTTATATTAAATTAGCTTAAATAAATTTAAGTTTTTAAAGATATTAATTCTATACCGATTGTCATCTACGAAAGGAAATTATATTTACATCACCTCAAACCCAATCTCTCTCAAATACTCATAAGTCCCGTCATAAAATTCAGGATTTCGTGTCGGATCTTCAGAGTTACCTTCAGGAACAACTATAGCCATTCCTTGTCTTGCTCTTGTCAGAAGAACTCTGTATGCATTTTTTAAATATTTCTTTCTCTCTTCTTTTTTAATGTTATGCCATTTGTCTCCGACGAAAGAAAATGTTTTCCAGCTTTTATTATTAAATCGGAAATCCCCATCCCATGTAACACATGACCAATCCAATTCTAATCCCTGAATGTGAAATTCTGTAGCAACATCCTCTAAATAATAAGATGAACGAACATCTTCTTTACCTGCTAAAAACCAATGAATTGGATTCATAGGAGATTTGACATCAATTGCATGTGGTTTAAGTCTTTGTGCCTGTGATGAAACCACAATGCCGTATCGTTCACTACCCCTTGCTTTATCTTTAAGCCATTTCTTACCTTTATTAAGATCTCTGGTCAAGACAATCGGATATTTATCTTTAACTAATTCAAAATTCTTTCTTGCTTCTTTTATATCGATATCTAGTAAACTTTTAATTAAATGTGATAAATGCACTGCACGAAAAGATCTCATTGAAACAGATAAATGTAATTCATTTTGAAAATAAACTCGTTTTCTGTTTTTAATAAGTTTTAATGCATTTCCTGTTGCATATTCACTATCAGTTAATTTTGGTGAAATGTAAATACACCAATCTGGATATGATCTATTCAGAGATTCAATCCATTCACTAATCCCTGCTTCTCCAATGTATATCTCTTGTCCGCCACCTACCAAACAAACTATTACTGCCCAATCCTTATGCCTATCTAAGCATGAAATCAAGAACTCAGGTTCCGATTTTGTGAAATCAGGAATGTTCTTCTTTTGCTTCATAAAATTTACAGTTTGTTGAAGATCCCATGCACGTTGTGCTTCGTCAAATATAGCAACGTGCTCAAATGGGGGATTAAAATTATTTAAACAATCATCTCTGAAATGATGAACATTCTGTATAAATGTTTTAACAGAACTAAAAACTTCACCTTTTTTTATTTTATTTCCAATCTCTTTTTCTCTATTAACTTTATCACGAGTTAATGCTTCTCTTAAAATATTTACCAAAGGACCGTTTCCCGAAAGAAAGACACTCGCCGTTCCCAATTCTTTATCAAGATGCTTGTTTGCAATATCTAATCCAACAAGAGTTTTACCTGCACCAGGAACTCCAGTTACAAAACAAATAATTTTTTCATTATTTGATTTTGCTTTATTAATTAACTCGGAAATTGTATTGCTTGTCTCCGCTAAATTAGTTGCTGAAGCATCGCTTCTAGAAATATCAGAAACAGAGTGATTATTAAAGAGTGCTATTGCTGCTTCTATGATTGTTGGAGTTGGTGAATATTTTCCCGTAGCCCAGTTATCTGAGACAATTGATTCACCTTCCGAAAAATGAAGTACATTTTCGATAACTTCTCTTAATAATTTCGGATTTGTTTTTATTGGATATAAAAGATTATCGTTGTGAGGAGTTTTACTAATTGTTGATTTAAAATCTTTTGCTTCTGTAGCAATTAATATTGGAGCTATTAAATGTTTATGACTTGTCTCATGAAAGTTCTTCAAATCGAGTGAATAATCCCAAACCTGATCAATTGCATTTAATAAAAATTCTTTTTCACCAACTTTAAATTCTAAAACAAATATTACGTTTTCTATTATTAATACTACATCTATTCTTCTTCCCATTCTTGGAATTGAGTATTCAAAAAATATTGAACCTTCAAAGCTATTTAGAGATTCTTTTAAAATATCAATTTGTATATTCCAAGCATTCTTTTGAGATTGTTCTAATGTAAACTCATTGTTCTGAGCTAACTCTCCAATAATTTCAATAGAAGAAGACTTTAGAAAAAAGGAAATGGAATTTGAGTAATAATATCTTTGCAATTATTAAAAAGAATAAATCATTTAGTTAATAGTATTGGAAAAATGTTTGTCTCAAATTACCTCTTTCAACCCAAACTTTCAAATAAGTATTCCCAAACCTCGCTAAAGATTTTAAAGCTGCTTAAATTATTTTCCTTAACTACTTTTATCTCATCAAAACGGATATGTAACAAACACTCAAACTTTTTACTCTTCTATCACAAACCCCTTCCATCCCCCCATATACTTTATGAACGCATCGCCGAGATCAGCATCGCGCAGGTGATTTATTGTGTATGGCGGCATTTGAGGAATGAAGTTTTCAGCTTCGGCTTTTTTGGGCCAGTCGGGAATGCCTAATGCTGCTTTGCCTATTACTGCAAAATCTGATCCGAGACTGAGTATCTTTTCGGCGTCTGTACGCGACCAGATTTTGCCGGCAGTCATTACAGGAACTTCCGCCGGAACTCTCTCCCTGAAGTATTCGATGATCGTCTTTTCTCCGTCTGCATATTTATCGGGCTTCTTGAATGCATCCCACGGTGATACGTGAATGAAATCCGCTCCGTCGTCTGCAAGTATTCCGGCAAGCTCTAAGCTCTCGTCGAAATCTATTCCCTTAAATGACAACTTGTCTTCAGGCGAAAGTCTTACTCCTGTCATGAATGAAGATGGAAGAAGAGACTTTATTTTTTTTAAGATTGTCCTGATTAAGCGGATCCTGTTTTCAAAACTGCCGCCCCACTGATCCGTGCGGTGATTTGTGAATGTGCTGATGAACTGGTGCAGAAGATATCCGTGAGCTCCGTGAAGTTCTACTCCGTCAAAACCCGATTCGTATGCCCGCCGTGCTGCTGCAACAAATGCCTCAATTGCTTTCTCTATATCTTCTTCAGTTGCTTCGCGGACTACCGTGCTGTCTTTGGAGATCGTCATCGTATGAGCGCTTGCGCTCCAGGGCTGTTTTCCTGTCAGTGATTCGGGACTTCTTGCGCCGCCGTGGAATATCTGAATTATCCCCAGACTTCCGTATCCGTGAATACCGTTTGAAAGCCGGGATAATCCTTCAATATGCATATCGTCGAAAATACCGAGTTCGCCCCGCCATCCCTGCCCGTCCGCCGATACATGCGAAGCGCAGGTGAATATCATTCCGAATCCTTCCCTTGCTCTTCTTGTAAGAAATCTGAATTCGTCCTCGCCTAAAGTTCCGTCATCATTACTCTGAGTATTTGTCATTGGAGCAAGAGCTATTCTGTTATTTGAAATTTTACCGGATCGTGAAAAGGTATAAGGTGTGAAAAGTTTCATTTGTTATTTTTTAGTTTTAATAACTTAATCTGAAGCCTCAAATAATTAAATGACAAAATAAAAAACGTATGATCTCCCACAGATTTCACTGATTATCACAGATAAATTCATTAAAGAGAGTGTCTCAAAACTAATAAAAAGATTTTACCACAAAGACAAAAAGTCACAAAGATTGTTATTTTTAAAACTTTTTTCTTAGTGTCTTTGTGCATTTGTGATAAAAATGGAAGTTTTAGGAGTGATCAGTGAGAATAGATGCACTCTTATAACCGGCCCTCAAAAAGAGTAAACAGAGATTTCCGGAAAACCAACACAGTTTGTCATTCTCGAATGTTCTTGGCGGGGGGCACCCTCCAGGTCATCCACTCATTAAAGTTTAATTCTAATTCAAATTCTTTGTAATGAATCACAGCTAAAAGCATGCCTGCCTTACGGTTTACCTAGCTGAATGCGGGCAAGGCGGGTGGGGATAATAATAAGGTTTTACGGAAGTCTCTATATACATAATTATTATTTAGAAATATATTTCCCTTGAATCCTACAATTCGGAAAATTTCGGTTTGCAGTATTTAAATTATATGACATATTTTTGTATACACAAAATTATGAATCACATTGACGGGAAAATGAAAATTACAAATTAAGTACCGTGAAGTTTGTAAAAAGTGTATGCTTATCTTATAACTTTAATTGCCAATCATGAACAGATTTATCATCCCGGTTTTCATAATCTTTTTAATGGCGGATACTCTGGTCTTTTCTCGGCAGTGGAATTTTTTTCGAAACCCGAATCCTGACGCAGGAAGAAATCTGTTAAGAGGTGTCCGGGCAAATTTATCAAATGATGTCCGGGCAATTGGTGAAGCTGCCGGAGTTCCCGTACCTACGACAGGAACTTTAGTATCACACTGGAATTGTTCAGACTGGAATATTGAGTCTGCTCCCAATCAGTCAAACAACAGATCCAACTACATCACAAAAATAAATGGTTTGTCTTCAGATGATATCGGAGCATCCGGTTATTCAAGAGTCATCAGCGGAACTTATCAGGCTATGAAGCTTGATAAAACCGGTTCAGACTGGAATTTAGTAATGGTTCCTCAGCCCGGACTTGAGAATTTTCTGTATCAGATAGATATTATTGCTGCAGACAATATCCGCGTAGCAGGTCAGTACAATGACGGCACTCAGTACAGACCGTTTTTCCTTCATTATAACGGAAGTTCCTGGACAATAGAATCCAGTCCGGGAGGCGGAGCTGGGATTGTTCACAACTCATCTGACGATATATGGTCATCAGGATCCGGATTTGTCCATTATGACGGAATCGCATGGAATTCTGAAAGCGCACCGGTTCCGTACGGCGGAAGCATGCTTCACATGTCAAGAGTTTCAGCAGCGGATATCTGGGCAGTCGGAAGATATCTGGACGGAGATAATTTCAAAACTTTAACCATGCATTTTGAAAACAGTGTGTCAGTATCAAATTCAAATACATTAATCACAGGTCATAAATTACATCAGAATTATCCGAATCCGTTTAATCCCGTTACGAATCTGGAATTTGAGATATCTCCTTCTTTGCAAAGCGGGAAATCCGTATATGTTACGTTAAAGATTTATGATATTACAGGAAAGGAAGTTGCAACCATTGCAGACGCTAATTTTAATCCGGGAAAATATAAATATCAATTTGACGCATCAGGGCTGCAGAGCGGGACATATTTTTATAAAATGTCTGCTGAGGGTTTTACTGAAACAAAAAGACTGGTGCTGTTAAAGTAAGCATAGCATATATATGTTCTGTTAATCATTTAAAGTATTAATTAAAATTTGTAAAATGATTAGCCAATCAAAATTTACTCAAATGAAGAAATTCATACTCATCTCATGCTCATTTATATTCTCGTATCAGATTTCAGACGCACAGCTGCAGCCGGTTAATAAAAACCCCAACATCTTAGTCTCGGGAAAAACAAGCAAGGGCGGTGAAAAAAATTACAAAAAAGAATTCGTGCAGCAAACTTCCGGTTCAGGTAACACTATTTCCGGAAATACATATTCCTGGCGTTTCTATAATACCGGCAATACGGGAATACAGGGAGATTATGCCGAGGCTGTCCGGATTGATCATGACGGTGATCCTTACATCGCAGCTTATACTCCGGGATGGGAAGAAGGAGGATTTGCAAAATTCATACAAGCGGATAACAGATGGATAAATTATTCCAATGTAGATTATCCGGTAATCGGAAATATAAATGATGTCGGAGCATCACGCATAAGCGACATCGAAGAAGATACTAACGGAATACTGTGGATGGCAACCTGGCGCGGAATTCTTAAGTTCAATCCTGCTGCAGGCGGAAGTTCACTGGAATTTTTTGGAGCAAAAAATTCTATTCATCCCGGAGGCAGAACAATGGATTTAGCGATCGCACCCGATGGTTCAGTATGGGCTGCAGTTCTGTCTGTAGTATGGGGAAACGGAGGATTGGTTAATTATAACCCGGCAACAAACTTATGGCGTTACTGGCATTACGGTTCCACAGAAAATAACTGGCCGAGCTTAATTGGATTTTGTGAAAATGTTTCTGTTCAGAAAAAAAATACAGGAGGGTATGTTGTCTGGGTTGACGGTGCAGAATGGAATACAATGATAACTTTTGACAGTGATTCACAGCTCTTTACGCTTCTGCCTCAAAATCAGGTCCCGGGTGAAGTTGTGGCTCTACCCGGTACTGTTTGCATTGATGATGCGAACAATCTATGGGCTTTCAGATATACAGATTCAGGAAATATTTATTCGCTTGATTACAGAACACCTACGGGAAACTGGATCACACCTCCTCAGCCGCTGTCAAATTCTGAAAATAATATCAATGCATTTAAAGCTTACGGCAGCGGCAAAGCAATTCTGGTCGATGGAAACAGCAATGTTTGGAATTTCAGCGGTACATCCTGGCAGAATTACGGAGTCTGGAGAGAAGGAGGATTTTCATATGGAGTTGACATAGATAATGACGGGAATGTATGGGCTACCGGGATCGGCGGTGCGGCTAAACGCAATGCTCAGACAGGTATCTGGCAAAGATACAGGATAACCAATACTTCACAGATGACTTACTGGGTTGAGGATATAACTATTGATAATGACGGCAATGTCTGGATGGCAGGAAATGCAGGAACGGGTGTCGGAGGATTTCAGAAGTTTGACGGAACAAGATGGACGGGGCATAATGAATTTACTTACGGACTGGGTTATCCTTTTCCTTTTCCTACTGATAACGCGGAAGTATTATACTTTCGCCCTTCAAATGGAAATATAATTGTGAACCCGATGTTCAATTATCTTCATTCATGGAACGGCAGTTCCTATACTTCACTGAATTATCCGAATGACCGATCGCAGGGTGTCGCAGAAGATTCACAAAACAGACTCTGGAGTCTGGGCGAATATTATGATCTGAAATATTATTCAGACAACATCTGGACTTCTGTGCCATTCATGGGCTGGGGTTCAAACATAAAAAAAGATCCTTCAAGACCCGGAACGGTCTGGGCTTGCTCAGGATATCAGGTGCTGAGGACAGACGGCATTTATAATTTTTCAAAAGTTGTCAATGATTTTACTGAACTTGATCCGCAAAGCGATGTACTTACAACTGTTATTCCTGCAGCAGACGGATTTGCATGGGTTGGCACTAATCAGGGATTGGCAAAGTTAAATTCGAATAACGGCACTTACGAGTTTTATTCTCCTTCTAATTCCCAGATTCCCGGCGAAAATATATCCCCGCTTGCCATATCACCGGACGGAAGACTTTGGTTTGCAAACTTCGGAAGTTCATCAACTTCTGTTTACGGCTTATGCTGGTTTGACGGAACGAACTTCGGCATTATTCCTCAGCAGCAGATAGGCGGACTGCCTCATGCTCAGATCTATGACATAGAAGTAAAAAATATTCAGAACGGTTATGAACTCTGGATAAGCTGCGCCAGCACGGGAGTTGCTGTGCTTACGGTTAATGGTTCTCCTTCCGGAATCATAAATCCGGAAACACAAATCAATTTTATCACATTGGAACAGAATTATCCGAATCCTTTTAATCCGGTTACCATAATCAGATTTACAGTTAATAAAGAATCATTTACAGAATTAAAAGTATTTGATATTACCGGAAGGGAAGTCGCATCTTTGTTAAGTGAAAACTTAAAAGCCGGTGTTTATGAAAAAATATTCAATGCATCATCATTACCGGGAGGAACATATTTTTACACATTGCGAAGCTCAGGTTTTTCAGAATCAAAGAAAATGATCTTGCTGAAATAAATTTCAGAATTTGCATAAAAAATATTTAATTAAAACTATTATAAAAATTTAATATTAGCCAAATGAAAAACCTGACTAAAAATATTTTTACTGCTGCTGTAATTTTTTCAATTAGTTTAATTTTAAAAGCACAGCCCGTTCCGGTTCCGTTTGATAATGCATGGTACGGATTCAATACACAACTCGGCAGCCAGCCGTATTTCATGGATAACGGGCGGCTTGCTGACATAGACAATGACGGAGATTCAGATGTTGTCGGTTCGAGATATTTTGCAGGCTTTATGGGAACAGCAAACGGTTTTGCAGTTCTTAAAAATGAAGGCAGCGGCTCATTCAGTTCAATTCCCGTATATTATTCCTCTCCTCAGTCATCTGAATTTGTTTATTCCGCAAAGCTGAACAATGATGCGTTTCAGGATATAATAGTATCAAATACAGGAAATAATTTTTCCGGTAATTCAATTTCAGTTTTCATGAATCAGGGTAATGGTTCTTTCGGAGCTCCTGTTAATTATTTTGTCGGCGGTGGACCTGTCGGAATTGCCGCTGATGATTTTAACGGTGACAATAAGACAGACATTGCCGTTGCAACCTGCGGCAGTTTCGGTTCAGGTAATACGGTAACCATATTAATTAATAACGGCGATGGAACATTTGCAGATCCTGTTCTTTATCCGGCAGGCAGTGCACCTTATAAATTATCGGCAGGGAAAATAAATCCGGATAACTTTATTGATCTTGCAGTGGCAAATGAAAACGGAAAAGTTAATGTTCTCATAAATACAGGCACAGGAAATTTTTCAAACCGGACTGAGTATTCTTTTACATTGAGCGGTACTGGTTACAGACCAAGCATTAAACTTTGCGATACAGATAATGATACTGATCTTGATATACTTTACGGAAATAACGGTTTAGGATCGGCTGGTCCGGAAATTGGTCTTCTGAGAAATACCGGCGGAGTATTTTCTGCTCCGGAAACAATTCCGACTACAATATTTGCCGGAGCTATACGGGATATTGAAGCAGCTGACCTGAATAATGACGGTTGGAATGATATAGTCACTGCCAATGCTAATGCAAGAGTCACTGACGGATATCAGGTTTTACTCAGCAATGGCAGCGGCGGATTCCAGACGGCTTTCAGAAATAATGCAGGTCAGAATACTGAAGATGCTATGGTTGGTGACATAGACAATGACGGTAAAACTGACATATTAACTGCTGATTCTTATTCAATGCAGGTTACAGTTCACAAAAATCTCGGACAGGGAGTTTTCCCGGTTGCAAATTTATTTGAAACGGGAATTTCAATTGCAGGAAGTTTAGACGCATCTGACATAGATAATGATGGTGATCTTGATGTAATTATTTCCGCATCGGGCAGAGCAGCTGTCGGAGTTCAGGTGAAAGTAATGAAGAATACAGGAAACGGAATTTTCGGAACACCTGTCAGCTATACTGTCAGAGGCGGAGGTGTTCAGGCAAAGTTCAGAAATCTGAACAGCGATAACTTTCCGGACATACTTTATGCAACAGCCATAAATTCACCTCCGTATGATTTTCATTTTGCAGTAAATAACGGTGACGGAACATTCGGACCGGTTCAGACAAAATCAATTGGTGCTTGCGGATGGTATGATATTGATGCTGCTGATATGGATAACGACGGAGATAAGGATGTCGTCATAACTGAGTGGCTGGGTTGTCAGGGAATTCCTAATTCTTCAAGAAGAATATTTATTTGTCTTAACAATGGAAATGCTGTATTTGCAGATCCAATAATTAAGGTAGTAGGACCCAACCCTGCTCCGATCGGAACAGGTGATTTCAACAGTGACGGTAAAATGGATATTGTTACCGGAGTTTCAGGTGCTGAGATAGAGTTAAGTCTCGGAACGGGAAACGGAGATTTATTACCTCCGGTTGCATTCTCAATCGGCTCACAGGGAGGAGCAACTGATATATCTGTTGCGGATATTAATAACGACGGTAACCTTGATGTTGCATCAAGTAATTTCTGGGAAAGTACTACAATGTCAGTTCTGTATGGTAACGGTAATGGAACATTTCAGTCTGCATTAATTCTTCCGTCTGCCTATTCTCCTGATCTTCTGAATGTATCGGGAATCACAGTCGGTGATCTCGACAATGACGGGGATAAAGATATTATTGTAGGTAACAATGCTTCGAATTGTATGTCACTCTATTATAATAATAACGGAACATTTGAATATAAAATGAGAGCCGGAGGATATTCGGGAGTTTATGCGCCGTTATTTGAAGATTTCGACGGAGACAATAAAGGTGATCTGATCGCATTAGGAAGCAAGCCTCCGAGCGGAATTGAAAGCAACCTGATGTTCCTTAAAGGGAGAAATACCGGCGTAACTTCAGTTTCAAGCATTGAATCGCATACGGCAACAGGTTACTCGCTCGGACAAAATTATCCGAACCCTTTTAATCCGTCAACGAATCTGGATTTTAGTATTTCAAAACCGGGTTTTGTTTCGCTGAAAATTTATGATGTTTCCGGAAAGGAAGTGGCGGCTGTTGTAAACAATGATTTGAATCCGGGTACATATAAATATAAATTTAATGCATCAGATCTTCCGAGCGGAATTTATTTTTATACTTTGACAGCGCATGATTTTTCGCAGACAAAGAAAATGATACTGCTTAAATAAATCCGGTGCTTTTAATGAACAGCGATAACGGGCATTTAATCATTCATTTAAAAAATATTTTATTAACTTCTTTAAATTAATGAGTTATGAAAAATGTAAAATGTTTAACATTTATAATTGCAATTTTTGTTTTCAGCAGAATTGATTTGACTGCTCAGTCAGTAACAACAGAATGGGTCGTAAATAACTTTACAGGTTATCCGGCTGGCGTAATGATTGGTTTGGATAGTAACAATAATGTGTTGGTTACGGGTCATTCAGGTGATCATAGGAAAATTATCACAAAGAAATTTGACTCCGGCGGAAACCTCATCTGGGAAAGGTTTTATTCAATTCCTGATTTCGCCGTCGTAGCAACATGGCTTTCTATGGATAATTCGGGTAACGTTATTGTAACGGGTTATCGTCATACTTTCAGCAGTAACCCTGTTGAAACAGGGTTACTTACATTGAAATATGATAATAACGGAAACCTGCTCTGGGACAGATTAATCTCCGGCACCTGGGCTTTTGCCGTGCGCTCAATTGTTGATCAGTCCGGTAATATTTTTGTGACCGGAAGAGCATGGCAGTATACGGGAACATACGATTTCGTAACTGTTAAATATGCACCGGACGGAACTCAAATATGGTTTGATACTTTTGATCAGAACTCCGGATTTCATACGCCGGCAGGCATGGACCTGGATCAGAACGGCAATCTGTTTATTACAGGCGGGGGACTAAGCGGCGGATTAATTACAGTTATGTACAACAGCACAGGAACACGGCAATGGGTAAGGGAAAAATCCGGAACGGCAGGAAGTAATATTAAGTCAGACGGCAGCGGAGGTATATTTGTAACAGGTTCGTATTATGATTTCAATACAGGAACAAGTAATGATATCATGTTACTGAAATATGATCTTTCCGGCAATCTGATCTGGCAGAAATTTTATGACTTTGGTAATTCCGAATACGGCAGACTTATTAACATCGATTCTCACTCAAACATATTTATTACCGGATTCGGAGCATTACAGGGAGGATCTCCCGGCTGGCTGACTATGAAAACTGATCCTTCGGGAAATCATTTATGGTACAAAAGATTTAAATCAAATCTGTCCTGGGAAGAGTATCCGTACTTTGCTCTGACCGGACCTGCGGATGAATTATATGTTACGGGTAATGTCGGTGTTCCGACAGGCGGAACGACATACAACGGGCTGGAAACCATAAGATATAATTCTGACGGCAGCAATCCCTGGGTTGCGGATGTAAATCTTTATGGCGGAATCGGAATAGGTCTCGCAATAAGAAATGACTTAAGCCTTTATGTCGTCGGACAGTATTATTATTCTGTTATTAAATATTCGCAATCAGGAATTCTGAACGTTAAATTATTAATTGAAGGATTGTATGATCCGTTAATGAATAAAATGACAAAGGATACTGTAATAGTTTATCTGAAAAATTCATCATCGCCTTACGGTACAGTTGATTCCGCAAAATCAATTCTTGATTCTAACGGTAACGGGAATTTTAGTTTTACTAATGCCGTAAATTCAGTTCCGTACTTCATTGTCATAAATCACCGGAACAGCGCTGAAACATGGTCTTCATCCGCAAACAGTTTCACTTCAGGAAATCTTAGCTATGACTTTACATTATCTTCCGGACAGGCATACGGGAACAATCAGATCCTGAGAGGCGCAAAGTATTGTATTTACAGCGGTGATGTAAACAAAGACAGGACAATTGATGCAGGTGATTTAGCCCCGGTAGATGATGATGCGTTTTTTTCTGTAACAGGTTACGTAAATACAGATGTTAACGGTGATAATATTACAGATGCCGGAGATTTAAGCATAGTGGAAAAGAATGCTTTATCCGGAGTAAGTGTATTTACTCCCTGAATTCAATTTTATTTATAATGAAAATTTGTTTACAAAACAGTACTTACTTTAATTTTATTTTGCATTAAAATTAAATTGATTTGTGAAATTTCAATTTTAATTTTGCAGAAATGTTATTACCTTAATCAAAAAACATTTACTTATGATAAAACTGACTGAAGAACAAATCTCAGATATAGCACAGGAACTTGAGATTGGTATGCAGTGCTTTGTCAACAAAGAAACCGGAGAGCTCAGGTCTATTCCGGATGAATTAAGGGAAGACGTGATATCGGATGACGAACTATGGCAGGATGAAATTGATGAAATTGAAAATAATATTGAAAAGTATATAGTAATAGATGCCATGGACTCTCATGAATCATACAAAGTAATGGAAAAATTTATTGATACTGTGGAAGATAAGCAGTTCGCAAGAAGATTGTCTAATGCAATCAATGTTTCAAAACCTTTCCATAATTTCAGATATGAACTTGATCAGTCCGGTGAGTATCTTAATAAATGGTATGCATTTAAATCTCAGCAGATGATAGAATGGGTGAAAAAACAGTTAAGGATTAAGAGTGAACTCGATTTAAATGATGAAGAAAAGGAAGATGATTAATTATTTGCAATCCAAATCAGAAAATTAAATGAGAATCTAAAGCATTACTGTCCAAAATAATTTTAATTAAGAAATTTTTATTTGTATTCTAAACATAATTCATATTAATAAAAGTAAAATGAAATCAATCCCGCCTGTGAGAAATTGCCGTAAAGAAATTCTAAGCAATTGCGTTAAGCAAAAATTTCCTGTTCGAGCCGAAGGCGAGTTGAAATTTTTGCAGCAATTGTGAAAGAATTTCAGGCAATTTATCACCAGCCAGCCTCGCCGGTATGCCTCGCCGGAGGCGGGCTAGGCGGGCGGGCGATTTTTCTTTGGTTCTAGGGTTGTCCCAAAAGTCATAAATACCTGTATGTCATTCCCGCGAATGCGGGAATCCAGAATGTAAATCGGCTTTTAATATTTACAATTTAACTCTATTCATACTTTTGAGACAGCCCCAGAACAAATCTGAAATTCTTAATTAGTTTTAAATTAAACATTTTGGACGGATGTGAATCTAAAGTGTTTACATTGAGATTCATTTTGATTGTTAATCCACTGTAAACATTTAATGCACTTGTCAATCTTGTATCAGACAGACATTCAAAGTGAAAATACTTTTTAGAAAAATTTATATAAACGAATGATATTCCGCCTGTATTTTTACAGTCAATGATGTCTATTGCAAATATCCTGCAGAGTGAATTTAAATCTGCAGTCTAATTCCGGTTGTCAAAAGTTTCCAGAGATAGATTTTCCGTTTTGAGAAGTTCTTTGTAAAAATCAGGCATAGTCATTTTAACGCCTGCTTCAATGAAATTCTCATGACCTCTTAACATTTCAAATTCATCACAGGAATATTTCAGCGAAATTTCCATGCGGCGCGCATAGTCCCACATGTGATTGCATATCTTGATCGACTCAAGCTGATCTGTGATATCCCCGAAAGTATCTTCCCAGTTAGCTCCGTATCCTTTTATAATCTTGTAAGCTGACCCCGGGATATTCCCGCAGCTTGGTGAAGGAGTTATAAGATTTCTGATGGGCGGGGGAGCAAGTTCGCTTTTCTTTTCCTTTTTTTCCCACTCTTCATATTCTTCATAAATGCACGGTATGATGTTTGTAACTTCTTTTACCGATACTCTTATTTTCTGAATGACAGTGAATTTTGCCTGTTTATTATTTTCAGAAATTTCGGTCTTTACACTAAGTCCTGCATATCTGGTTTTGTAAACTATGGCTGAGTATTCGCCGGCTTTTTCAAATTCCGATACCCAGTTCTTCGAATTATGTATTGCTTCTTTGTAAGCTTCCCAGGCAGCTTTCAGATCTGAGGCGTATTCTCTTTTAAATGCGGAATATGATGCCGTTCCTTTTACTATTGCGGTTGAAGTGAATTTTCCCTGACTAAAGCTCGTGGAATTTTTTGATTTCATTTTCATGACTTGCCTCCTTTTATCTTTGCGCGTTAAAAATTAATCATTGTGCATTGAGTGTGTAAGTCAAAAAAAAATCAATTCGTAAATTAATTCTCTTAAGCAGATCATACTAATATCAGTATGATCTGCCTTAAGAGAAGATCAGGATATTCAGTAAGTACCAATACGGATTTTTATTTTATGAGTATCATCTTTTTGGTCTGAGCAAATCCGTGAGTCTGCAGTTTATAAAAATACACACCGCAGGTTAATCCTGATGCATTAAAATTATACCTGTATTTTCCCGGACTAAGGCTGCCGTTGACTAAGGAAGCAACTTCCTTGCCAAGAATATCGAAAATTTTCAATGAAACATATTCCGGTTCGCTCCCGCTTTTCGAAGCCGGGATTTCAAATTCCAGATTTGTAGACGGATTGAACGGATTCGGATAGTTCTGTGATAAGGAATAACCGTAAGGAATTTCTCCAGAGATATTCTGAATTCCGATTGAGGCTGATGCATATTTGACTATCGCAATGTCTGTGCCGGTTCCGTTTCCGATGCTGTTTCCTGACACGTAAGCTTTCCCGCCGGCATCAACTCCTGCAAATGATCCGTAGTCATTGCTGTTTCCGGTTCCGTTGTATGTTGCAGCCCACTGAAGTACTCCTGATGAATTATATTTAACAGTACTGAAATCAGCAGTACTGTATACTGTTCCTGTTATATATAAATTTGCGTTGTTATCAATTGCAATATCATTAGCTGAATAGCCGTCAGAAACAGTCCCTCCGTTGTATTCGCTTAACCACAGCTGATCGCCCGAAGGACTGTATTTTATTGTGCAGAATTTTGACTGTAAAGGAAATCCGCTTATTCCTGTTTCACCGGTAACATATATACTGCCCGTGTTATCAGTAACGATTCCCCTGCAATAATCCCAGCCGGAAGCTGAATTGTATAATTTACTCCACTGAATAACACCTGCAGGGTCTATTTTGATTGTTGCGAAATCAAGATTTGATGTTCCTGCAATTATTATGTTGCTGTTTATATCAATTGCCATATCATTGACAGAGTTTGAACTGTTGCTGAATGCCTGAGGATTTGTCCAGCGCGTCACCCAGACAGGATCAAGATTCTGTTCATACTTCAGGCAAATGAATTGAGTCGTATCCTGTACGTTTGCATATCCGGCTACTATGATTTTACCTGCTCCGTCAATTCCTATTTTTCTCCCGCCTTCACTTCCGTTGTTGTAAAGTGTCTGACCGGTCAGCGTTCCGCCGGAATTGTATTTTACCAGAAAAATATTATTTCCTCCGTTTCCGTATTCACCTGTGACATATACATTATCGTCGGCATCAGTAATAATATCAAAACCTCCGCAGTAAAAATTATTTACATACTGAAATCTGTTAGCCCATAACTGTGTTCCTGCAGGGCTGTATTTTATTACAAGCATTTCATTTGCACCGCCTGAATAAACTGCATTTTCTCCCGTAACGTATACATTCCCTGCCGGATCGACATAAATTGCTCTCGTGAATGCACCGTTATTAGCAGGTGCAGTGTAGTTTTGTATCCATTGCTGGACTCCTTGTGAATTATATTTCACAGTTAAGGACTGGATCTCATTCGAATAAGGAAATGGTCTTTCTCTCTGAGAGCCCGTGATATAAACATTTCCCTGAGCATCTACAAACATATCATTGACACTTTCATTCCTTATGCTGTCTGAAGTAAATCTCCGAACCCATTCTTCACTTACCTGAGAGAAAGCTGAAGTTACATTTAATAAGATTGAAACAGAAATCAGGATAATTATTTTCATTTTGAAATTCTCCTTTAGTTAAAAAATTTATACCTCCCGCGGACATCATAATTTAAATCTTCTAATGGCATTAAGAGGATGATTACATAAATCCCGGGAGGTAATGATTTTTTAAAAACAGAATCCTCTTCAATTTGCCATTAGTGTTACAAAAATAATTTATTCTGTTCAGCAGGTCAAAGAAATATTTTCAAAATTTTAGAAAGCATAAACAAATAAATTTTCTAATATGCTTAATATGAGCATAAATTTAGCTATTTTGATCTTTAAATTTAGAAGTGAAAACTCATTTATGGTAAATACGAAATTAATCACAGTGCTTAAAACTTTATCAAAATCTGAAATCATCAGATTCAGGGAATTGGTAAATTCTCCGTACTTTAATAAAAATCAGAATGTAATGAAATTATTGGAAGAAGTGATTTTTTATTATCCGGATTTTGATTCGGAAGAATTTAATGAAGAACATATATTCCGGAAAATGTTCGGAAAAGAGAAATACAATTATTTTAAAATAAAAAACATCATATCTGATCTTTATCAGCTTTCAGTCATTTTCCTCAGAATGATTTCATTGGAGAAAAGGGGAGTTAAAAACGACATTGATCTGCTGAATGAACTTCATGAGAGGAAATTAGATAATATTTATCAGCAAAAAGAAAAACAGATCAGCAGACATTTCAGCAGTCAGAAAGTGAAAGACGAATTTTATTACGAGTCTCATTATCAGCTTGCCCGTGCAAATACATCACATTTTAAATTCATTAAATCTGGATATTCATTTGATCTTATGCAGAAGGAATTTGATATTTACGTTCAGTATACACTGATTGTCCTTCTTCGCAATTATGCGAAAATGCTGACAAACAAGAATCACGGAAATATTCAGTTTGATATGAAAATGTTTTTACAGGTCCTGGATTATGTCAGTGACATGGATTTCGAAGATAACCCTTCATGCAGAATCTATAAGCAAATAATTACTCTGGAAATGTCAAGGGATGAAAAGGATTACAGAGAGCTATTGAGATTAAAAGATAAATACAGTGATAAACTGTCTGTTGAAGACATATATTACATACTGCTTGTTGCAAATTCATTTGCAGCTTACAGACTGAAAGCCGGTGACGAATCATACTATAAAGATAGATTCAATACAGTCAGGGAAATGAATGACAGAAAGATTCAGATACCGGAATATATTCTTTATGTAAATTTTATTAATTCATATACTGCTGCCTGCATGGTAAATGAATATGACTGGGCAGAGGATTTTCTCGTTCGTTTTCAGAACGGAATATCTCCTGAGGATGAAAAAATCAACACAATTAACTACTGCAGGGCGTTTCGCGCTTACAGACTGAAAGAATATGATAAAGCTCTGGAATATTTTTCTAAAATAAATTTTAAGCTTTTTCTTATGAAAGTGATGGTAAAAAGTTATACTGTTAGGATCTATTATGAACGGAATATGCATGAGCAGACTTTTTCTGCCATAGATGCTTTCCGGCATTATCTGAAAAGCGAAAAATTAATTTCAGAGGAACAGAAGACAGCTCATTACGATTTTTTAAGATTTGTTTCCGGGTTAACTAAACTTAAATCCGAAGGAGTAAAGGGAAAAAACAAAAAGGAATTAAATTTACTGAAGAAACAAATAAGGGAAATGATAAGTAATCCTCTCGGAACAAAGAACTGGCTGATTGCGAAATCAGAAAATTTTAATGCGTGAAGTTATTATAAATTTATTATGCAGGAATATTAAGCGAAATCAGGAACAGGACAATTGAATTTTTCAAACGGAAGAATGATGAACGGCTTGAAAAGAATGTCAGTTACGGAAAATTAATTGCAAACTATCACTACCTGTGGTTTCATATTTTTAAGGATGAGATTAATTACAGAGGGCAGATAAACCGGCTGAGAAAGAGACTGAAAATAATATGATATTTATATGCATATTCTTTTATTTGGATATGAATTTCAAATACAAAACAGTTAAAGTGAATTAACTGCTCAATGTGTGGATAAATTATTGAATAGTAAATTGTATACGATAAATTTATGTTTAAACTGAAAAGGAGGTATAGGAAAATGAAAACCTTATATTCAGTAATAATAGCTCTTCAGCTGCTGCTTGTTTCATCCGTCTCATACCCGCAGTTTACAAATCAGGAAAAAGCGGGACTTCTTTTTACTCTGCAGGAAGAAAAAGCAGCATTCGATTTTTACACGGAGATGTTTAATAAATACAATCAGAAAGTATTTGAAAATATATTGAGCGCAGAGAAAGTTCATCAGGAACATGTTTTAGCCCTGCTGACAGATCTTAATATTGATCCCGAAGGGTATAATCATGCCGCAGGTGAATTTTCAAATAAAGAAATAAAAGATCTTTATGATCTGCTCATGAAAACCGGCGCTTTCTCATTTACGGATGCTTTGCTGGCATCAGCCAGATATGAGGAAAAAGATATCAGCGACCTCAGGAATTTATATTCAAAAGCTGAAAACGAAAAGATTAAAGCACTCTTTGCATGTCTGGACAATGCCTCACAGAATCATCTCAGAGCTTTTGTAAAAAATCTGAAGAAGGAAGGCATCGATTTCAGCCCGAGTATTCTGAGCGCTGATGAATTTAAACTGATCATTGAGGGTAAAAACCAGCCCGGTGAGTGCTTTCAGACTAAATAGTGGCTATCAGGAATAAATAAGTAATATTTTCTGAAAAGTTT
>JAFDZQ010000037.1:29257-44368 GCA_018266895.1 Bacteroidota bacterium | reverse complement strand
AATTTTAGTGAGATCTTGCTGACTAAAAGTTAATTATATAACAAACTGGCAATTACTTATAGTACATGCTAAATTTAATTTAAGAAACATTCTATCCTTAAGAACTAATCTGCTTTTCATACCAATGGACTATGTAATCTGTTTATAACAATTTGTAAATTACATCAGATAAAATCTTTCAAATCCCTGATAAATAGTATCTGAAATCCGGATAACTGATTGAAGTACATTTTTAAAGGAAGGAACAATTTTAATTTTCTAGTTTGTTACAAAATGAACATAAACCGATTTTCTAAAAACAATTAAATGACAAAAATGAAAACAAAAATCTTTACGGTAATATTTCTTATGTGTATTGCAGCTTCTTCATTCGGACAATTAAGAGAAAAGGATAATTTAATGGGAGGAACACTCGGATTCTGGGCTAGTAAAAGTTCTCCGACTTTTGGCTTTAATTTTGAAAATGAAATTTCCCAGGCAGGTCCCGGTACATTCGGTCTGGGTGCAATTTTGAGATTTTCAAATTATACACTGGACGAAAGGGAAAAATTCTCAAATTTGTTTGCAGGCGGACAGGCAAATTTCAACTTTAATCAGATCGAAAGCGGTAAATTTGTTCCGTTCGTAGGATTGGTCATAGGATTTTTTTCTTCCTCACCTCAGGGCAATTCGCTGAAGGAAAGCGGTTTATGGACTTGGGGTCAGGCAGGAGCAAGATATTTCTTCAGCCCGTCCGTAGCAGGTGTTGCAAGATTTGGTCTTGGTAATTTTAAATTTGATGCACTGGAACTCGGTGTGGATTTTAAATTTTAATTAAATGTAATTTAAAAGAATGAAATATTAAAATGAAAACAAAAAATATTTACAAATCAGCTGGATTAATAATCCTTATGTTTATGTTTTCCGTAATTTCTTCCTGCACGAAGAACTCGGATAATGTCCAGACAAAAGAAGAGCAGGGCGCGGAAACAGCATTAATTGACGAAAAGGATTATTCAGAATCCAATGAAGATCTTACAACTGTAGATTACAGGGAATTTTATGACCTGCTCAGCTCACACGGTGAGTGGATTGAAGTAAGTGCAGAAGAAATAGGAATGAAAGCTTCTACATCATCTTCTGACGGTCAGAATAATAAAAGTTTTTCAGCATCTGATCTGCTCGGAATAAAATATGCAAATGCATCATCAACAGCATCAGCAGGAATGGTTTTTGTATGGAAACCTTTAGTGGATCTGGCAGTTACTGTTCCTGAAGTAAGCGTTCCGGTATATGTCCCGTACACAAACGGACAATGGGTTAATTCAGATGCAGGCTGGTATTTTAAAGCGCGGACTCCGGTAGAAGAAACAGTCTCACATTACGGCAGATGGGTGAATACACCTGCAGCAGGCTGGCTCTGGGTACCCGGAAGAGTCTGGGCTCCCGCCTGGGTTGACTGGAAGCAAAATGATACTTACGTCTCATGGGCACCGTTACCTCCTTCAGTTTATATTGAAAACGGAGTTATGAGTGTCCCTCAGATTGATGACAGCAGATATGTTATAGTTGAAAGAAAATATTTTCTTGAACCGGATGTTTATAAGTACAATACAATATATTTTAACAAAGAGGTCGTTGTCCCGTTAAATCAATTGCAAAGAACTGATGGCATAGTTGTTGTAAATAATACTATAATCAACAAAGGTCCTGATGTTAATGTATTTCAGAATATTTACGGAAAGAATATTGAAAAAATCAAGATTAAACATGCCGGAAATTTCAGGGAAATCAAATATGCGGATAATGAATACACTGTTTATACACCGGTGTTTAAAAGATTTAAGAGCAAGGGAAATTCGAAGATAACTGTCATCGGTCCTAAATCATTTAAGAAATATGACGACTGGAAAGTAAGAAAATCAGATGATCAGAATTCAGATAATGATCAGACCAATATCAGAAAAGAAAACAAAGGGAACGATAACGGAAACGTTAATAAGGGAAATGATAAAGGCAAAAAAAATGATGACAACGATCAAGGAAACAAGAATAAAGGAAATGATAGCGGCAACGAAAAAGGAAACAAGAATAAAGGAAATGATAGCGGCAACGAAAAAGGAAACAAGAATAAAGGAAATGATAACGGCAAAGGGAATAAATGACAAATCAATTTATAAAAAAACTTAATATAAAAGGAGATAAAACTATTATGAAAAAATCTTTTTTAAACAACAAAATCAGTACGCTGATATTAACATTAGTAATCTTTGCTGCCGGAATTTACGGATGCAATGATACTGCTACGAATCCTGCAGAAACAGATAATCTGAGTTTCAGTGCTGCTGGTTCCTTAGATTCAATAGGAGATTCCCAGAATATCTTAGTACTGGACACAGTCAAGATCCTTATAAAGGATATTAAACTTAATGTATCTAACAACAACATTCAGGATTCAACTAACTTTAAAACAGGACCGTTCGTCCTTTTTGTAAATCTGAATTCAAACATAACGACAATCACATCCGCGATGATCCCTTCAGGAACTTATGATAAGATAAAGTTTGAAGTTCATAAATTGAACAATGACGAAGCAGTTCCTGACCCGGAATTTGCTGATGCAAACGGAAGATATTCCGTGGTTGTTAAAGGAAAATACCAGGGGAATTATTTTGTTTACAAGTCATCAAAGTCTGCACATCAGAAACTGAATTTTCCGTCTACTGTTACCGTAAGTCCTGATATAAAATCCAACATTACCATGATCATAAAGCCATATATCTGGTTTATCAGTAATGGTGTTTATCTTGACCCGAGGATTCCGTCAAATTCAAATGACATTGATAACAATATAAAGGATAACATTAAACACAATTTAAAAGCGTTCAAAGATAATGATAAAAATGGATTGCCTGATTAAAAGAAGAAAGATGTTTCTGAAAAAACAATATTGTTTGGAAATAGTTTCTCAGAATTGCGGGGGAGTACGGCTTACTAATAATTAACTATTAAAATAAAATTCTAAATTAACATATTGATTAAATTAACTAAAACCCTGAAGAAAGGAAAAACAAAAAAGTTTTTTCAATTATAAAGGATTATTTCTTGATGACTGTATTGAATTAATTTGAAAAGACCTGATCTTTTGAAAGGAGAAAAAGGTTTCAAGGATCCAACAAAAATTTTTCTTAACTTAAATACAGAACATCATGAAAAAATCAATTTTATTTTTTACAGTTTTATTCCTTTGTTCAGGTATTAATATATTTGCACAGGTTGTGACTTACAATTTCCGGGATTCCATCGGGACGTATAACGAGATTAACGGAGATACAATAGCAATTGCAACTCACACAAGTCAGGATCCCGGTAACCTGAACGATGTAACTTACGGTCCTTTCGCTCTTCCGTTCATTTATACTTTCAACTGTATTGATTATACAAGTTATTTTGTCAATTCAAACGGATTTATAACTTTCGGACCAACTGCGCCTGCATTGGCTAATTATGGACCCGTTTCTTCTTCAGAAGTATATGAAGGAGCGATCAGTGCTTTTGGACTGGATCTTATAGGAGTATTCGGAACAACTGCAAACACATCTGCAAGCAGTCCTGTATTGACAAATGTGGCAAATTTCAAAGGTGTTGTTGTCGGAGCGCACATTACAGCAGCAACAGCAATTCCTGCAGACACATATATTCTTGCCTTTAATGCAACCGCAGGAACAATAACCATGTCAAAAGCTGCCGCAATTCCTACGACCAACTTAGTTATTCAGATTGCTTCCGGAAATATTATGAGTAAAACAGAAGGCATATCACCAAACAGAGTTCATACAATTCAGTTTAAGAATTTCAGACAGTACATTATAATAGGAACAAATGACAATTTTAATTTTCAGATTAAGCTTTACGAACCTACACTCACTAGATCAGGTGCTATTCATATTGTCTATGGTAATATGGACAAAAATACAATACCGGTTCCAACATCAATCGGACAAGTGGGTTTAAGGGGATTAGACAATACTGACTATAACAACAGAACGAACTCTTCAACTTTAAACTGGAATACTTCAATGCCCGGAACATCTAACGCTGCGACATCTGAGTTAAACAGTACAGTATTTCCGGTTTCAGGGCTTACATATATCTGGGACGGTATTTGCGGACTGCTACCTGTTGAAATGTCCCTGTTTAATTTTTCAGTAAACAGAAGAGACGTTACATTAAACTGGACTACAGCGTCAGAGACTAACAACTCGCATTTTGATGTTGAAAGATCTGAAGTCAATGGTCAATGGCTGATGATCGGGACTGTAAAGGGTAACGGAACTACTGTTTCTTCAATGGATTATTCATTTAAAGACAGAGACCTGAATACAGGAAGATACAATTACAGATTGAAACAAACTGATTTCAACGGAAACTTCAAGTATTACAATTTGAACAGTGAAGTTTATATTGGTATCCCCGGGAAGTTTGATCTTTTACAGAACTATCCTAATCCATTTAATCCTTCGACAATAATCAGTTATGATCTGCCTTATGACGTAAAACTTTCATTGAAAATTTATGACATGTCAGGAAAATCAGTGTCTACAATAGTTAATGAGTTTCAGACTGCAGGTTATTACAGCATAAACTTTAACGGAAGTAATCTTGCCAGCGGAATGTATATATATAATTTAAAAGCAAATGGCATCAATCTATCTAAAAAAATGCTGCTCTTGAAATAACGGCATTTGTCGATACAATAAATAATAATTTTTGAATTAATTAAAAGCCGGATAAAATGATCCGGCTTTTTTATTAACTTAATCAATATGTATACAGACTCTTTTGCAGGGATTATTTAAGACTCTGCGAAACAAAGATTTAATAAACAAAATGTTAACTACTTAACTGTGGTCAAAGCCAGCCTGGAAAAGTAACAGTCATTATTTAAAATAAATAAGTTCTGAACCCAAAATGATTTTCATCAGTCATTAACTTCACTTTTCTTTAACGGCTTAGCCAGTGAATAGATAATGGACGTGATCAGTATCAGAGCGATCATGCTCAGTGAAAATACGATCGGTATTTTGTAAAGGTCAATTATCAGCATTTTAAAACCTATAAATATCAGTATAAGCGAAAGTCCGATTTTCAGATAATGGAATTTATGCATGATGCTGGCAATTGCAAAATATAACGTTCGCAACCCGAGAATTGCAAATATATTTGAAGTGTAGATAATGAAAGGATCAGTTGTAACTGCGAATATCGCGGGTATTGAATCAAATGCAAAGACGAGGTCTGCGAATTCAACTGCAACAAGAACTACAAGAAGGGGAGTGGCGAAATTTTTTTTGTTAATTTTTACAATGAACTTACCTTCATGGTATTCGTGTGTTACCGGAAAGAGTTTTTTAAATGTCCTTATGACAATATTATTCTCGGGTTCAATGTTCGTTTCAGTCTGAAAAGCCATTCTGAATCCGGTGAAAAGCAAAAAACCGCCGAAGATATATATAATCCAACCAAACTTAGTCACCATAATAGCTCCTATTCCGATGAGTATCGCCCGGAGTATCAGAGCGCCGAGGACTCCCCAGAACAGTACTTTGTGCTGATAAAGTCGCGGAACCTTGAAATATGAAAACAGCAGCACGAAAACAAAAATATTGTCAACACTTAATGACCTTTCAAGCAGATAACCCGTGAAAAATTCCAGAGCTTTCTGCTTACCCATGTCAAAATAAATAAATACATTGAACAAAAGAGCCAGTATCACCCAGACAGTGCTCCAAATCAGTGCTTCCTTCACTTTTATTGTATGCGGATTTCTCTGAAAAACGCCGAGGTCGAGTGCAAGCATCAGAATAATGAATACATTAAAGCTGATCCATAATATTAATTCATGAGACATTCGGAAAAAATTATTTTGACTAATCTGATAAAATAAATTTTTAATAACTCAAATTAAAACAACAAATTTGTGCATATTGGAAATACATTCTGTTCGGACCAAAACTTTTAATCGAAATGATATCTTAATTAATCTTAATTTAAACCGGATTATCATTAAGTAATTTGTTAAACCAATAAGGCGCAAAGTGTTAAAGAAAAAATCAAATTGGAAAAAATATTTTTGCAAACTCAGGTTTAATTAGTAATCTAAATTTCTATTGAACAATTCGGGTTAAACTGAAGATTTTTTTCCGACAAAAATTACACGCATTTAAAACAAATGTATTAAAAATACATTTTCAAACTTGCATCAATTAGTGAAATTAAGGGCAATGTTAGAATTATGATGATTTTTTCGGAATGTGATTTTCTTAAAAAGTTAAAAGGATTTGCAGATCTGTTAAAGGATTAATTCGATAAGAAATTCAGGGATAAAAAAAACAGGATGTTACAAAATTCCGCGTACTGCTTTAATTGTAAACAAAGCCCATCCGTTGTGTGCAACTTCTTTTTTATCCGGAAGTTCGCTCAGGTCAAACCAGTCATATTCGCTTATCTGATCAGACATAACTAAATCAAGATAATCATTGATTTCAGCTTTATAATGAAAAACCAGATGCCATGATGAATCCTTTCCTTTGAAAGATTCAATATGATTAAGTGAAGGATTAATGTTAGTTATATTAAACTGTTCGAGTAGAATCCTGTCAGCAGCTTCGTCCGGATGTTCAAATTCCATCAGAAGATCATCAGGCAAAAACCAGCCCTTCTGATGATCGTACTTGTTATCAGCTTTGTATTTTACAAGCAGTACTTCATTGCCGTTAAACAGAGCAACATCTGCTATCAGTTTACATTTTACTTCCGTCATAACATGCCTGAGATAAATATTTAATATAGATTTTTTTTATGGCGTAATTTTAACAATGTTCTTGAACGAGTTCCTTTCAGCAATGGCAATATCTCCCACATCAACTATCCTGTCACCGTTAAGATCCGATGATGAATATCCGGTATAAAGCACGTAAGCAAAGTTTGAGACAATTGCGTTATCAACGCAGTCAACTATTCCGTCCTGATTAATATCCGAACTGTAAATGCAGTATTTGCTTCCTTTCAGTATCATATTATTTCCGTATGCCTGAGAAGCTGAAGAGGTAAAATTATAACTTGTTACGGCACCGCTTGTTACAATTACTCCGGGATTTTTGCTCCAGGTTTCAACAATGCCTTTGCCGGAGACTGCAAGATAATAAGTTCCCGAAGGCGCATTCCCGAAAACAAATTTTCCGGTAAGAGTATTTGAATCAATCACCGCTACTGATGAATCCCTTTTGAGATAAGGGTAATAATTATTCCGCAAATAAATTTTTACAGTGTCTTTACCCGTATGTTTGTTTGTAGCCGAATTAAACAAACCTTCAACAGCCATTGTAACATTTACTGTCGCAGGAGGATAAGTGCTTAAAGGAAAATTATGAAAAGACAAAGCACCTATCTTTTTCGGATTTCTTAAAAATGGTCCTTCGTATACAAGCGAATCAATGTGTGTCCATACAGTAGGCAGATAAGTTATTTTTGTAGCATTGCTTGCGGCATTAAGTTTGAGCTTCACCGTATCTCCGGAAACTGAACCTGAACTGACAATTCCCGTTACTCCGTCGAGATAAAAATAATCTTTCATTTTCTCTCCGAGCGTATCGGCTGGCCAGCTACTGATTTTTGAATTATTGAAAAGCAGTGCAATTTCCTTTTTCTGCGAATTCGTAAACCATGCAGATTTAATGTCAGGAGGAAGTATATCTATAGTATCAGTTGAATTATAGAAATCTTTTTTCACAAGCTTTAACACATAGTCCGTCAAATTTATATATCCAGAATAACTGTAATGACAGCCGTCATAATTCGGAAAACCGGCGGTCGACATAAGACTGATATCTGAATATGACTGAGGAAGACATCTCTGGACTTCTCTCAGCTGACTTGCATAAGGTTCCGAACAGCAGGGACGCGTCTGAAACAAATATACTTTTTTAAATCCGGGATAATTCTGTTTCCATGAGTAATACAGATCCGAAAAATTATTGTAATAGTTCATCCAGCTGAGACTGCCGTCAGATTCTCCCTGATACCAGAAAACAGCTTTAATATTTCCTGCAAGACCTGATTTGTTTACTCTGTATAAAAGCTTGCCGTAAATAGAATTCAGATCCGTCTGATTCAGATCATTTCTTAAATGCATTTCAATAGTTGTGCTTGCTCTTCCGCCGTTTATAATGCAGGTGGGAATACCGTAAGTTTCCTTTATAAGTTTCTGTAGCTGAAGACCCCAGATACCGACATTATAAGGACCTGACCAGTAATAAACTGAACCGTCAGCTCTTGAATAACCCCAGTTAGTGTCTGCAGGATTGTAAGGCGTTGAATTATAATTGCTTGTCTGAACTCCGAAAGATCTGCAGAATTCGTTTCTGTAAGTCGCCTGTGCATCGGTCGGATGTGAATTAGACTGTCCGCATATTATAAAGGCATCGCCGCATACTATGCTGTCGGCTGTGTAAATAAGTGAACTGGTTGAGCCGGATTTAAGATAAAGTTTGAATTTATATTCTGAAAGTTCGGAATGAATTTTCTGAGAGACCGTGAATGAGGATAATCCTCCTGAATAGCTAAGCTTGATTGATTTTCTCTTATGATATGTATTATTTCTGTAAACTTCCGCAAAGACTGAATCATAACCGGAAGTATACAAACTGCCTGAAAAAGTCACTGAAGCGGAATCCTGAGAATCTCTTGCATAGAACTGAAGTGTACGGGGAAGCTGATTATAAGTAATCACTGCCGTAATTCCGGAGGATTCACTGATACTGTTTAAACCTGAAAAAGAATTTGAGTAGCTGTTTTCTGTGCTATATGCCCTGTGAGAATATAGACCAATAATTAATAATATTAATATTACAATTATTGTGAAGAATTTTTTTAAGAACATTTTGCATCAGTTTATTTACCTTTTCTTTCTTTGCTTTTGGGGGAAGAAAAAAAATTTGGAAATTAATAAACGATTAATGGAATAAGTTATACAGGATTATAATGATATTAATTACCGGATGGTAAATAATCACCCCTTTCATATTTAGTTATAGAAATTTTTTTGAATGGGTTCAAAATAGATAAATTAAATTGAAATAAAAACCTATTTTATTTTTTTAATAAAGCAAGTCTTAAATACAAATTCATTTTGCTGAAAATCAAAATGATTTATTTGCTGCAATAGTCTGATTACAGGGGGAGAAACGAAGATAAATACTGTAAAGAAAATTTTTTAAAAGAATTAACTTTCTGCCGGAATAAAATAATTAAATTTGATTTTTTGTGATAAAATTAAAAATTCCCGGTCATATCACCGCTCGAGTGAACTGGCCGGGAACTTTCCCCAAAACTGATCAATAATTTTTTTATGAAAATATCTTAAGGATTATTGCGGCAGTATGACTTCATCGACAACATAAATAATTCCGTTTGTTGCCGGAACCGTCGCTGTTATCTTGGCTTTATCAATGTATATATCGCCGTTCTTAACAGTGATTTTTGCATTCTTGCCGTCAACCATGTTTAATGTCATTCCGTCTTTCAGAATGTCTTTTGTGTAAACTGCCAGCGCAACATGATGCTGAAGTATTGTTGCAAGTTTTGATTTATTTTCCGGCTTCAGAAGTTCCTCTACCGTACCGGCAGGTAATTTTTCAAAAGCGCTGTTAACCGGTGCAAAAACAGTGAACGGTCCTGCATTTGAAAGCGAGATTACAAGATCCGCAGCCTTGATTGCCGTAACTAATGTTGTATGATCTTTGGAGGCAACCGCTGTTTTCACAATATCCTTTTTGGATTCATTGTCCTGATTTGCCGAAGCGGTTTCTGAAACTTTGTTTTCATTGTTTGCCGATGATTTTGTCTGTTCCTCATTTTTACTGCATCCGGCTGAAATTAAAACGGAGATAATTAAAAATAATATAGAAATTTTCATAAATATTGTTAGTTTTAATGGTTAATAAATAATCTTTATCGTTGTAAAATTAACGATATTAATATTGATAACATTTGATTTAAGTCAAATACTAAGAGTTAAATGCAATTTAGATATTTATTGAACTAATTAATTACATTGATTTGTCAGACCCCGAATAAAAATCAGGACAAAATTGATTTGGAGAAATGTCTTTGCGAAGAGAAATATTGAAACAGAGAAGTTAAAGATTAACTCTCATTCAGGAATTATAATAATTATATAATTAAGAATGCAATTATGGAACTGAAGTTTACGATCAAAATACAGATTTGTAAACTTTACAATGAAAATCTTTACTGGATATAATATCGACAGAAAATCATTTTTAAATTTTATACTGCAGACTGAAAATCAGAAATTAAGCGCTGTCTTATTCAGTCAGTTCCATTTCTACAAGTTCAGCTCCTTTTTCAAGGGCTGATTTGTTCAATGGCAGTGTATTATGATATCTTTCGGGCAGAACTTTTCTCAGCGCTTCAATAATTGAATCAATCTTTACGGTTGATCTTTTTTCAAGATATGCGCCGAGCATAATCATATTAATTATTCTGCTGTTTTTCATATCCGATGCCACCTGAGCTGCAGGAATACCGATTATCTCTATATCAGTTCTTTTGCTTATTGTTTTTATATTTGTAGATTCATAAATCAGCAATCCTCCGGGTTTAACTTTTGATTCAAATTTATCCATGGAAGGCTGATTCAGAATTATAGCCGAATCAAAAGTTGATATTATAGGCGAACTGATTTTATCATCAGAAATAATTGTAATGCAGTTTGCAGTTCCGCCGCGCATTTCAGGACCGTATGAAGGCATCCAGGAAATTTCTTTTTCTTCTATCATCCCTGCATAAGCAAGAGTCATACCCATTGAAAGAACGCCCTGTCCGCCGAATCCGGCAATTATGATTTCTTCTAACATGATTATTTATCTCCGTTCTGATTTAATGGAATTAGATCTTCAGCTTTTGGAACCTTTATATCTCCCAGAGGAAATGTTTTTACCATAACTTCGTCAATAAAATTATTTGCTTCGATCGGCGTCATTTTCCAGTTTGAAGGACAGTTACCTATTATTTCTATAAAACAAGTGCCTTTATTCAGTTTCTGGTAATTAAGAGCATTGACAATTGCTTTCTTTGCTTTTCTGACAGAAGTATTTTTATTAACAGTATGTCTTGAAACATAAAAAGATCCGGGCAGCTGTGAAATAAGTTCGGATACTTTAATAGGGTAACCGTAAACAGCAGGATCTCTTCCAAAAGGACTGGTAGTTGTTTTCATCCCGACAAGAGAAGTCGGAGCCATTTGTCCGCTGGTCATTCCGTAAACTGCATTATTGATAAATACGATCATTATATTTTCACCGCGGTTTATCGTATGAATCGTTTCGGCAATACCTATAGCAGCGAGGTCTCCGTCACCCTGATAAGTGAAAACATATTTATCCGGCATCAGCCGTTTCACTCCGGTTGCGACTGCCGTAGCTCTTCCGTGAGCAGCTTCCTGCATATCTATATTCATATAATGATAGGCAAAAACCGCACAGCCGACAGGCGCAATGCCGATAGTCTTTTCCTGTATGCCAAGTTCTTCGACTGCTTCCATTATTAATTTATGCACAAGAGAGTGAGCGCAGCCGGGACAGTAATGCATATCGATATCAAGAAGAGTATGCGGCTTTTCATAAATCAGAGAATATTCGTTATCATGGTTTTCAGCAAGTGCGCAGATATGCAGATCATTCTCAAGACTGATCTTTCCGTCAGTATTTTTTTCAAGTGTTAAATCTTCAGTTGACATTTTTATTTGAGATTAAATTTTCCAATTTATTTACTATTTCTTCAGGTGTCGGTATCATTCCGCCGAGTCTTCCGTAAAAGTCAACGGGGACTTTTCCGTTCACTGCAAGTCTTACATCTTCCACCATTTGTCCTGCATTCAGCTCCACTGTCAAAAATAATTTTACTTTGTCAGCAAGTTCATTCAGCCTTTTGGAAGGGAAGGGATACAATGTAATGGGTCTGAACATTCCTGCTTTAATTCCTCTTTCTCTTGCAATAATCGCAGCTTTGTGACAGATCCGCGCACTAAGACCGTAAGCTGTCAGAATATAATCCGCATCTTCAGTCATTACTTCTTCAAAGCGTATTTCGTTTTTTGTAATTTCCCTGTATTTCTCTACAAGTTTAAGATTTGACAATTCAAGTTTTTCAGGCTGAATGTGAAGTGAAGTGATAAAATTTCTGTCTCTTGTCGGAGGTTTGCCGGTAGTTGCCCAGGGTTTATCTGTTTTGTGAGCACTATATTTTCCGAATGTAACCTTTTCCATCATCTGTCCGATAGCACCATCTGATAAGATCATAACGGGATTTCTGTATTTATCGGCAAGATCAAATCCAAGGAAAACAAAGTCGGCCATTTCCTGTACAGATGATGGAGCAAGCACAATTAGCTTATAATCACCGTGTCCGCCACCCTTTGTCGCCTGAAAATAATCACCCTGCCCGGGCTGAATTGTGCCCAGTCCCGGTCCGGCGCGGTTTACATTTACTATAAGACACGGGAGTTCAGCTCCTGCAATGTATGATATTCCTTCCTGCATAAGACTGATGCCGGGAGAAGATGAACTTGTCATTGCCCGGAAACCGGCTCCTGCCGCCCCGTAAACCATATTTATCGAAGCAATTTCACTTTCTGCCTGCATCACTATTCTGATATGATCCTTTGTATTGTATTTTGGAATTTCCCTTGCAAGATATTCAAGTACTTCTGACTGAGGTGTTATAGGATATCCGAAATATGCATCACATCCTGCCTGAATTGCAGCTTCTGCCAATGCTTCATTTCCCTTCATTAATTTTGTTTCCATAGTAATAATTAATTTTAATTATATGATCCGAATCCTTACTTAGTGAATTAAATTTCCAGCCCTAAGCTACTTAAGTTCTGCAATAATTGAGCTGATAATGTTTTTACTTTCTTTTAATTCCCCGGAAGTAATTTCGACTTTTTTCTTTTTGCCGTCGGTTCTGTAAACCGTTATAACAGCATCGGGGCAGACCAGCGCGCAGTTTACACAACCTGTGCACAAATCATTGTTAGCTATAATGTACCTGTATCCCTTCTTATTTAAACTTTCGGAAAGCATTAAAGCATTTTCTTTGCAGGCCGTTGTGCAAAGTTCGCATCCCTTACATTTCTGAATGTCAATGACTACTTTTCCCTTAACTTTTCTTTCCCGCGGCGTGTTTGTTTTTGTTGTATCCATTTTATAAAATTGAATGGTTTAATCTTTACAAATATACCAATACGGATATTTTTAAAGTATGACATTTATCATCTTTTCCGGGATTATTTTTAAATTATCCCACGGTTTTTTTTGGCTTATGCATTGAATTTCAACAGTTAGTTATTTAAAAATCGATTCAATATTAAAAAGATATTTTCTATATTCAATTAGTATAAAATTAATGCATCACAGAAATACCAAATTTTTTTTACAAATTAAATGAAGGAGTAATTCTTATGGGATCCATTATCTGGTCAATTATCATCGGGGCTATTGCCGGTTCATTAGCAAAATTAATTATGCCTGGGAAAGACGGAGGCGGGATTATCATGACAATTATACTTGGTATTGCAGGTTCGCTTTTATTCACATTTCTTGGAAGACTTGTAGGATGGTACGCCGAAGGTGACTCTGCTGGCTTTATAGCATCTATTCTGGGTGCATTGGTATTGCTGGCGATTTACAGATTGGTAAAAGGAAAGGGAGCTTCACAAGCAATAAAAGACTAATATTTTTTTCAAATTTCTTAAAAAAAAAGGAGTAATTAAAATGGCTTTACAGGATAAGTATAAAGCAGTATTAGATTCAATCAATGCTGCAGGCGGAAGAGACGTCATGGTAAATGAAGACGGCGGCGTTTTAAAAGTAGCTGCAACTGTTCCGTACCCGAAAGACAAAAATGCAGTATGGAATAAAATAAAAGAAATCGGAGGAGAGAATCCTTCTGACATCAGCGCTGATATTAAAATGGATAATGCAAATGATCCTGAAATAGCATCAGCCGGTGTAAAGGAAATGAAAACATATACAGTCAAATCCGGTGACACTTTAAGCAAGATCTCAAAAGAATTTTACGGAGATGCAGGAAAATATATGGATATTGCCAAAGCTAACAATATTTCAAATCCGGATAAAATTAATGTCGGACAGGAATTAAAGATTCCTTAGTCTGTAATTGATCAAATATTACTTATCCCTTCGGAAATAAATCTTTCTGAAGGGATTTTTGTTTATGTTTTCCCTTTCAGCTATATTCCTTAAATTGCAAACAATAAAATTTCATTTTCAACTCTTTTCACTTTATGAAAAAACAAACAAAGATATCTCTCAACGGTAAAACTACATTCGATGAATATAAAAAGGAAGTTCTTGCTGACTTTAAACTTGCTAACGAAAGCAGGCAGGCAAGTCTGCTTGGCAGAAAAGAAGTTCTGACCGGTAAGGCGAAATTCGGAATATTCGGAGACGGCAAGGAAGTCGCTCAGATTGCTATGGCTAAAGTTTTCAGGAAAGGAGATTTCCGATCGGGCTATTACAGGGATCAGACATTTGCATTTGCAACGGGCATATCAACGATTAAGGAATTTTTTGCGCAGCTGTATGCTGATACAAATATAGAAAATGAACCTGCTTCCGGCGGCCGTTCGATGAACGGGCATTTTGCGAACAGGCTTCTGAATGAAAGAGGCGAATGGAAAAACCTGATGGAAATGAAAAATACTTCTGCTGATATTTCACCTACCGCCAGTCAGATGATAAGACTTGTCGGACTCGCATATGCATCCAAGCTTTACAGGAACAATGAACAGCTTCACGGAATGACTATGTTCAGCGACAAAGGAAATGAAGTTGCATTCGGAACCATAGGAAATGCAAGCTGCGCTGAGGGTCTATTCTTTGAAGCTCTGAATGCGGCTGCAGTACTTATGATACCTATGGCTGTTTCAATCTGGGATAATGGTTTCGGAATTTCTGTCCCGAGCAAATATCAGATAGCAAAGGAAAGCATTTCAAATGTGCTGAAAGGATTTGAATATGATGA
>JAFDZQ010000037.1:0-29252 GCA_018266895.1 Bacteroidota bacterium | reverse complement strand
GGTCTGATCGCAATGTATGAAGAAGGAATAAAGCCGGTGCGTGAAAAACACATACCTGCCATTTTTGATATTCAGGAAGTAACTCAGCCGCAGGGACATTCTACTTCGGGATCTCATGAAAGATATAAAACAAAGGAAAGACTCGAATGGGAAAAAGAATACTGCTGCATACGTCAGATGAGAATCTGGATGATTGCAAATGCAATAGCGACTGAAGAAGAACTTCTGGATATAGAAAAGAATGCAAAGGACTATGTTAAAAAAATGCAGCTTGAAGCGTGGGAAGATTATTTGAATCCCATAAAAAAAGAAACGGAAGAAGTCAGAATCCTGATAAACGAAGTTGCCGGGTCAGGTAAACATGAAGATGAATTAACTTCCATTTCCGAATCCCTGAAAAAATCTTTAGACAATAACAGGAAAATTTTATCAGAAGCTGTCAGTGATGTGCTTAGAATTACTTCAGACGAAAATTCTGAATCAAGAAATAAACTTAAGGAATGGAAAGATAATTTTAAGAAAGAAAACAAACGGAGATTCGGATCGCATCTTTTCAGCGAATCGGAAGAATCTGCAATGAATGTACAGGAAGTAAAACCTGTTTATAGCGATGAATCAAAATTATTGGACGGAAGAGAAGTGCTGAATGCTTTTTTTGATATAGCTTTTGAAAGGGATCCGAGAATCTTTGCCATAGGAGAAGACCTGGGATTTCTTGGTGACGTTAATCAGGGAATGGCAAAGCTCCAGTCAAAGTACGGCGAACTCAGACTTACTGATACAGGCATTAGGGAAGCGACGATCGTTGGTCAGGGAATCGGTGCAGCACTGAGAGGTTTAAAACCTATAGTTGAAATTCAGTATCTTGATTACCTACTGTACGGATTACAGATTCTAAGCGATGACCTTGCATGCCTGCAGTACAGAACTGCAGGAGGACAAAAAGCTCCTCTGATCATCAGAACGCGTGGACACAGACTTGAAGGTATCTGGCATTCGGGATCTCCGATGGGAACAGTCATAAACTCTTTCAGGGGAATACACGTCTGCGTTCCGAGAGATATGACAAGAGCCGCAGGATTTTATAACACAATTTTAAAATCAGATGAACCTGCCTTAATCATTGAAAGACTAAACGCATACAGATTAAAAGAAAAGCTTCCGGAAAATTTAAGCGAAGTATGCATTCCGCTCGGTGTACCGGAAGTTCTTATTGAAGGAACCGACATAAGCATTGTTACTTACGGAGCCTGCACGGATATTGCAAAAGACGCAATAAAGAAACTGAATGAGGTAAATATTTCCTGCGAACTTATTGACGTTCAGACACTTCTTCCTTTTGACATTCACGGAAAAATTCTCGAATCTTTAAAAAAGACTAACAGGGTATTGTTTCTTGATGAAGATGTACCGGGAGGCGCTTCGGCATTTATGATGCAGCAGGTGATAGACAGAGACAACGGGTACAGATATCTGGACTCGGCTCCGAAATGCTTATCTGCTGCTCCTCACAGACCGGCTTACGGAACGGACGGGGATTACTTCTCAAAACCAAATGCTGAAGATATATTTGAATCAGTTTATGAAGTCATGCATGAAGCCGACCCTGAAAAGTATCCGATGTTTTATTAATATTAATGTGAAACTGTATTGAAAAATATTTTTTGAACATCCAAAAAGTCAACCTGAATTAAATAAATGAAAATGTAAGTTTAATTCAAAATCTCAAAGATAATATCTTTCCTCCGGAAGACCATTTCTCAATGATAAATTGCAGATATCTCACAAATTCAGATTTTAAGTATCCTCATAAATTTCTTCGATCTCCTTTTCTTTCCTGAAGAATTTCCATTTCTTCTTTTTCAGTTCGGAAAATTTTCTGAAAAGATAAACTATGATCGCTATAACTATCAGAGCAGTTATCAAAGGGATGACAAAAGCCAGTATTGACATGGCAAATGAAAGAATATTCTCTGAAGTTGCAACTGCTGCATTACCGAGACCTCCGGTAGTTGCAGTCGAAGTCAGTCTTGCGGCGCTTGCCCCTACTTTGACTATCCCGGCTGTACCTCCTCCTACAATAATACCGAGCGTCCATTGAACAAGCGGATTCACATCAGTAATAAATGAAGCGGTCAGAACAGTACCGGCGACCATAGCAAGTGGTCCTGAAATAGTATCAAGAGCGTTATCAAGCCACGGAATGTAATAAGCCGTGATTTCTGCTACGGTAGCGGTAGCGAAAGATGTCAGAGCGATCCAGCTTCCCATCCATTCAAAGCCGGGAGATAAGTGGAGATATCCTAACTGAGAAGCTATGCTGGTTACAAGCAATGGCAGAAAAACTCTGAACCCGCTGCTTGCCGCAAGTCCGATGCCTAGTAAAATTCCCGTTGCGATTTCCATAATCTTAAATTAATTTATCCCTGATTTTTCATTAGAACTAATTTAACTACAAATATACAGATAAAACAAAAGTTTCAGATAAAAGTGAATTGTAAGAAAGTTTTTTAAAATCTTTGCGTAACTACTATTGTTTTTAAAACTAATTTAAATTTCTTCTGAACAATTAAATTTTATGAAAATTATTAAATTAATATTACAATTTAAAACTACTTATCAGGTCCTGCTGAATCTTTTATCAAGTTCCTCAGTGGTAATTCTTATAACAGTAGGTCTTCCGTGTGGACAGACATAAGGCATTTGGGAAGCGAAAAGATTATCTATGAGTCCTACCATCTCGCTGTAATTCAGCCTGTCGCCGGATTTTATTGCGCTTCTGCAGGCAAAAGATTTTGCAAGATTATCCCTCTTATCAAGATTAAGCTTCAGCTCATATTCCTTGTACTGATCTATGAGTTCCTGAAAAATTTTATTCTCATCTCCGATCCTTACATCCGAGGGAAGTCCCGTCAGCTCAATTACTTCTTCATTAAGAAAATTAATATTGAAACCGAGATTACTGAGATCTTCCTTAATGGAAGTTGCAATATGCAGATCTATCTTTGTAAGATTCAGCTTTATGGGGATCAGCAGCTGCTGGGAAAAAGAAGACTGTGAATTAAGCCAGAGCAGAGCTCTTTCGTATAAAATCCTCTCATGAGCTGCGTGCTGATCTATGATCATTAATCCGGTTTCAGTCTGGCACATTATATATTTGAACTGATACTGCCAGACGTTAAAACCCTGTGAATCCGATTTTTTGTTGTGTTCGAAAATATTCTTCTGTTCTTCCTTTTTAAGTTCTGCATAATCATTCTCCTTTTCAGCATCAAATTCTTTTGTAACATCGAATATGGAATGTATCGTTGCGGGATTTCCTTTCTTAGGATAATCAAAATTACTTTTAGGAATGGGAGTTATATTAGAATAATCTCCTGAACTTCTCTCTGCTGATTCTTTATAATGAAAACTCTCTGGAGTGTTTCTGAAATTCAGCTCATTGTTAAAACCAATGTCGAAGATCAGATTAGCTTCCTTCAGAGCAAGTTTAATGCTGCTTCTCAGAAAACCGAATACCGCGCTTTCATCTTCGAATTTAACTTCCATTTTCGAAGGATGAACATTGACATCCACTTTCAGCGGATCGATTTCTATGAATAAAAAGAATGAAGGATAATCACCCTTGTCGATAAGATCTCCGTATCCCGAATACACAGCAAAATTCAGAGTTTTGTTTGAAAAGAATCTTCCGTTCAGGTAGAAATACTGGTCCTGTTTTGATTTCTTAGTGAAGTTAGGTTTGGAGATGAAACCGTTAATCTTAATAATTTCATTCCTGCTGTTTACTTCGATCAGAGAATCCGAAAACTTATTCGTAAAAATTTTTTCGAGACGATCTTTGAGCCCTGACGCTTTAAGATCAAAAATAATTTCATCATTGTTTACAAATTCAAAACTGATCTCAGGATGAGAGACTGCGAGATGCAGGAAAGTCTCATAGATGTGCCTGAATTCAGTCTGATTTGATTTCAGGAAATTCCTTCTGCCGGGAGTATTGTAAAACAGATTTTTTACAGCTAATGAAGTGCCTGTATTGCAGCTGGTTTTTGAAACTTCCGCTATATCATTTCCTTCAAGCCTTATAAGCGTTCCGACATCTTCGTCTTCAGTTTTTGTCTTCATCTCCACCTGCGAGATGGAAGAAATGGAAGCAAGCGCTTCACCTCTGAATCCGAGTGTAAGAATTTTTTCAAGGTCTTCAATGCTCGATATCTTGCTTGTAGAATGTCTCTGGAAACACAGAAGTGCGTCGTCTTCCGACATTCCGGTGCCGTTATCAGTTACTTGTATCAGGCTTTTCCCGGCATCCTTAATTACAAGAATAATTTCAGTGGCATTTGCGTCAATTGAATTCTCTATTAATTCTTTAACGACGGATTCAGGTCTGCCGACGACTTCGCCTGCTGCTATTTTATTAGATAATGACTGCGGTAAGATTTTAATTTTATTTTCCATGATGGAAATGTGAAACATTTATGACCGGTTTATTTTTCGAACATCGCTTCTACAAAACTCAGGCTGTCAAACACCTGCAGATCATCAATCTGTTCGCCTATACCAATGAATCTCACCGGAAGATTCATTTCTTTATTTATCTTAAGCACAATTCCGCCTTTAGCAGTCCCGTCAAGTTTAGTAAGTATTATTCCGGTAAGTCCGTCGAGCGCTTTGGAAAATTCTTTTGCCTGATTCAGCCCGTTTTGTCCCGTAGTGGAATCAATGACAATGAAAATTTCCTGCGGAGCGTCAGGATTTACTTTCTGTATTACACGCTTGATTTTTTTCAGCTCTTCCATAAGATGAGATTTGTTGTGGAGTCTTCCGGCAGTATCAATGATCACAACATCAATATTTTTTGCAACTGCGTTCTTTACAGTTTCAAAAGCAACTGACGCCGGATCTGAAGTGCTTTTGCTTTGCATTATATCCACTCCCGCTCTCTTTGCCCATATCTCAAGCTGATCATTTGCCGCAGCCCTGAATGTATCTGCTGATCCGATCAGAACGCTCTTTCCGGCTTTCTTAAAATTATAGGCAAGCTTGCCGATCGAAGTTGTCTTTCCTACTCCGTTGACTCCGACGACCATTATGACATAAGGCTTTTGTTTCAATTCAAAATCAAAAGTGCTGAACTCCGAAGTAGTATCGGCAAAAACTTTTTTTAATTCATCATTTATAAGGTCGTTAAGTTCTTTCTGATCAGTATATTTATCCTTCTGAGTTCTTTCCCTGATATTATTAATGAGAGTCTCGGATGTATCAAAACCAATATCGGAGGAAATAAGAATCTCCTCGAGTTCGGCAAGAAAATCATCGTCAATGACACCTCTGGCATTGACAAGACGGTTAACGCGGTCAACAAGATTTTCCTTTGTTTTAAAAAGTCCGTCTTTGAGCTTTTTGAATCCTATTTTATCTAAAAAAGACATTATAAAATTAAATGTTAAATGATAATTGTTAAATGATAAATGTTAAAAGTTTAATCTTTAAGTTAATATATTCAGTAAATTAATCGATATAAAGTTCAATTTATGTATATGACTGATTTATACTTAATTCTGCATTCTCAAATAAAAAAGCCAGACTCAGAAAAGAGTATGGCTTTTGTTTATAAAATGGAATTAATTATCAGAACATATTGAGTATATTTCTTGCAATAACCATTTTCTGAACTTCCGAAGTCCCTTCTCCGATCGTCATCAGCTTTACGTCGCGATAAAGTTTTTCTACGGGAAATTCCTTTATGAATCCGTAACCCCCGTGTATCTGTATTGCTTCGCTTGTGGCTTTAGTTGCAATTTCACTTGCATAATATTTTGCCATTGCTGCCTGAAGATTAATGTCTCTGTTATTGTCTTTGTAAAAAGCAGCTTTATAAGTCAGCAGACGGGCTGCCTGAATTTCCGTTGCCATTTCGGATAATTTGAACTGTATTCCCTGAAATTCCGTCAACGGCTTTCCGAATTGCTTTCTTTCCTTTGCATATTTGAGCGAAGCATCAAGCGCACCCTGAGCAATTCCGAGAGATAATGCAGCGATGGCGATTCTTCCGCCGTCAAGTATCTGCATGCATTGCTTGAAACCCTGACCTTCCACGCCGATAAGATTTTCGTGAGTCACTTCCACATTTTCAAAAATCAGTTCCGCAGTATCGGAAGATCTCATGCCGAGTTTGTTTTCTTTTTTACCGGTCTTAAATCCCTTCCATCCTTTTTCAAGAATGAAAGCAGAGATGCCGTTCTTTTTGTCGGATTTATTTGTTACTGCCGTAACAACGGCTGTTTCGCCGACGCTGCCGTGCGTGATAAAAAGTTTGCTTCCGTTAATCAGGTAATGTCCGTCCTTTTTTTCAGCAACGGTTGCCATACCTGCAGCATCGCTCCCCGAGACATTTTCGGTAAGTCCCCATGCTCCTAATTTCTTACCGCTCGTAAGGTCGGGAAGATATTTCTTTTTAAGAGATTCGTTTGCGAAACTGTATATATGATTGGTGCAGAGTCCGTTATGAGCTGCAATTGTAAGTCCCATTGAAGGATCTACTTTTGAAATTTCTTCGACTATAATCGCATATTCCATCACTGAAAAATTTGAACCGCCGTATTCTTCCGGGAAAATAATACCGAGAAATCCAATGTCTCCGAGCTTTTTTGCGATCTCCATTGGAAACTCCTGGGATTCATCATACTGCATTATGTACGGAGCAATTTCATTCTGCGCAAAATCCCGAGCAAGTTTTTGTACTGCAAGTTCCTGTTCCGATAAATTAAAATCCATTTAGTTGATCTGTTTTATTTTAAATTTGAGTTGCAATATAAACATATTAAGGTTTTACTGAAATGGTATTATGCCGGTATATGAATTTAATTCATTCACAAACAGACTGATAAACATCAGATTAATTTTTTCCAATTACAGTGATCTCTGACTCTCAGTAACTCTTTAATTTTAAAATGCTGAGGTGTAAAAAATTTTCAGCAGTGTAATTATTAAACAATTTTGTTCTGAACAATAATGTATTATGTTTTCAGGCTTCTGCTTCCGGGTTTAGTAACAGGAATCTCTGAAAGCCAGTCAGGTAATTTATCTTCGGGAAATTTGATCACTTCCATTTTTGCAAGTGAGAACTGATCCGTTGCGAAATCAACTTTCCCGTTGCTTCTGTCAATTATAAAACCGACTCCTGCAAGGATCGCACCATATCTTTTTACAAGTTCGATCACTTCAAATACACTCCCGCCTGTCGTCACGACATCTTCACAGACTAGCACTTTCTCTCCTTTGTTGATTTCAAATCCTCTTCTCAAAGTCATGACTCCGTTTTCCCTCTCACTGAAAACTGATCTTGTATTCAGCTGCCTGCCGATTTCAGTACCGAGTACTATGCCTCCAACTGCAGGTGAGATAACAAGATCCGGTTTTCTGCTCCTGAAATGATCAGCAATTGCTTTCGAAAAAAGATGATTGTATTCCGGATACTGAAGAACCTTTGCGCACTGAAAATAATGCGGGCTGTGATAACCCGAAGTGAGAATGAAATGTCCTTCGAGCAATGCTCCGGTTTTTTTGAAAATATCTATTACTTCGTCACTTGTCATGCAAATGTTATTTTAGATGTTCAAATATCAGAGTTTAACTTTTTTAACATCATGTATCGGCTGACCTAGAAACCTTTCACTTATCTCCTTGAACTTTTTCTGAAAATCAGTTACATAAAACTTATGCCTGCCGGGTCTTTTCTGCGGATTGAGGATGTGGTGCTGTTCGAGCAGACGCTTTACTTCTTTGGCAGCTTCTTCGCCTGAATCTATTAATTGTATTTTTTTACCGAGAACTTTTGTAATAGTATTCTTCAGAATCGGATAATGTGTACAGCCGAGTATCAGAGTATCTATTTTCAGTTTCTTGAATTCATTAAGATATTCTTCTGCGATAAGTTCTGCGATTTTGTTATCCGTCCAGCCGTCTTCAGCAAGCTGAACGAACAGACTGCAGGCTTTTGAAAATACATTCATATCCCTCTCGTATTTATGTATCTGAGTTTTATATGCAAAGCTCTGAATAGTTCCGAGCGTCCCTATCACTCCGATATTGCAGTTTTTTGTGAGCGCAATGGCAGCCCTGCTTCCCGGCTTTATGACGCCCACTACAGGAACGGAAGATACTTTTCTTAAGTATTGCAGCGCTACGGATGAAGCTGTATTGCATGCGACAACGACCATTTTAACATTTTTATTCAAAAGAAATTTTGTAATTTCAACTGAATACCTGATGACAGTTTCTTTGGATTTTGTACCATAAGGCAGTCGTGCCGTATCTCCGAGATAGATTATGTTTTCATTCGGAAGAATTTCAAAAAGGGATTTTGCTACTGTGAGTCCGCCGATCCCGGAATCAAAAACTCCTACAGGACTTCGCGGGGATTTATTTTTTTTCATTGTGTGTAAAATAATCAAATAAATTCTTTGTTGAAACGGATCATTGTCTGCACTTGTAATCCTGATATTTCTGCTTCATTTATTTGAACCGGATACGTAATTGATCCGGAAAATTATTCCTTAAATTATCACCAATGAAATACATATCAAGAGTTTTATTGTTTTTGGCTTTGACAGCTAAAATTTCATTTTCACAATGGCAGTGGCAGAATCCGCTTCCCCAGGGGAATATACTTTTCGGTTCTTTTTTTCTGAATTCAGATACAGGTTATGCCTGCGGTGACGGAGGAACAATTATTAAAACTGCCAACGGAGGTTTGAACTGGAGCATCCTTTCTTCACAGACAAAAGAGAGTGTTAGATCTCTTTATTTCATCAACAGCCTTACCGGATTTGCCTGCGGACTGAACAAGCTGGTTTTGAAGACAACCGATTCAGGCAACAGCTGGCAGCAAATTTCAGTAAATGCTTCGGCAAATTTATTTGCAGTGAGATTTTATAATAATTTAATCGGCTATATCTGCGGAGATAACGGAGAATTTTTCAGAACTGCAGACGGCGGTATTGAATGGACTTTAAAGCAGACCAATACATCAAGAACACTTACTTCATTAGCAGTGAGTGATTCTGTTGTCTTAACAGCTGGCCTTAACGGAGCGCTTTCAAGGTCAACAAACTACGGAGAAACATTTCAGACCGTTAACACCGGTAATTCAAATTATTTTTTTGATGTATCATTTAAAAATTCCCAGACCGGATTCATTGCCGGAGCTTACGGAACAATACTTAAAACAACAAACAAAGGAATCAGCTGGAGCGCGGCTTCGACAAGTACCGGCAGGTGGTTTTATTCAATTTCCTTCGGAGATGAAAATACGGGATTTGCCGCAAGCGATTACGGTAATGTTTACAGGACTACGAACGGAGGTTCGAACTGGACAGGTTATGCCACAGCCACTTCCGAATATCAGTATTCCTTAAAAGCATTTGATCTCCATAATGTCATTAGCTTCGGCAACAAAGGTACAATAATAAAAACCTCAAACTCAGGTCTCAACTGGACAGAGGTCTCTTCAGGATTCAGGAATTCTATGTTTGCAGTTGATTTTATAAATGAAAACTATGGCTGGACTTGCGGAACTCAGGGAAGCGTTGCTCTTACCGTTAACGGCGGAATCAACTGGACGAGAGTTCAGGCAGGAGCTGCTGAAGATTTTCTTTATCAGATTGATTTTGTAAATCTTATTACAGGATATTGCGTCGGTGAATACGGAAAAATTTATAAATCAACCGACGGAGGATACTCATGGAATTCATTGCCGTCTTTATATAAATCAGCATATTATGCTCTTCAGTTTTTCGATGATAACACAGGATGGATATGCGGTGATTCGGCAAGACTTTTAAAGACAACTAACGGCGGAGTTAATTTTATTTATTCAATTGTAAACTCGGAGAGCTATATCTCGGATATTTGTTTTATTGATCTGAATACCGGGTGGTATTCTTCAGGTGATAAAAAAATTTACAAAACCACTAATGCCGGAATCAACTGGTTCGTACCGCATTCAAATATTTTCAGTGCCGGTATAGGTGCAGTTAATTTTGTAAATGAAAACAAGGGGATAAGTTTTACTTATGATAATAAGGTACTTCTTACAACAAACGGCGGAATTGAATGGACCGAGCATCCGGTTCCTTCCGGGAAATATATAAATTATGTTTACGGAACAGATGTCCAGAATTTTTGGGCTATAGGAGATTATGGTTTTATATATCATACATCTGACGGCGGACACAGCTGGTATGAAGAGCATAAAAATAATTTCAATGACAGACTTTTCGGAATGTATTTTTTTAACAACAATTCCGGTATAGTATGCGGAGGCAACGGATGTGTTGTTAAATATGATAATCAGATCAGCGGCATTGCCGTTAATACTTCTGAAAACTTATCTTCAGATTTTACTTTACTTCAGAATTATCCGAATCCTTTCAATCCTTCAACTAAGATCAGATATAATATTAATTCGGATTCTTATGTAATTCTGAAAGTCTTTGACATACTGGGAAAGGAAATCAAAACTCTCATTCATCAGAAACAAAACAGGGGAGAACATGAAATCTTTTTTGACGCCGGAAACCTGCCGGGAGGAATTTATTTTTACAAAATCGAATCGGAATTCAATTCTGCAACCGGAAAAATGCTGCTTGTAAAATAATCCTTCCGATGTTTGCTGAACTATCAGAACTTAATTGATATTAAAATCCGATTAATTTAATTTACAGAGAATTAAATTTAATAAGCTGTTAATAACACACTCCAGTAAATCAATCGTCTGCCGGAAAATAACAACTTTTTAGCATTAATTTTTTACACAATTCAATACTTTAAATTTTTAAAAATATTTTATATTAATTTTACAGAAAGGGAATCAAAATGAAACACAAACTTTTCCTATTTTCTTTAATGCTGCTTGGAGTTTCTTTTTTTACGGGACAAAAATTCACAGAGGAAAGTCCGAGATGGAATAAAGATCCAAGGACTACTATAAATCTTTCGGGAGAATATTCACAGCTCCCGGTTATGACAAATGATATAAAACAATTTACATTTTATCCGAAAACAATCGTCACGCCTATCGGTGTGCTTACTACATTCCCTAATGTCAGGGTGCTGCCGAATACGGTGACTCAGCAGTCGGAAGTGCCGATTGTAAGAAATCCCAATAATCCGAATATTTTATTCGGATCTTCAAATTCAGCAAGAACATCCGGAGGAAGTTTTATTAATTCGGGATGTTATGTCTCTACTGACGGAGGACTGACATGGAGAGGTTCAGATTCCATTAAAGCTCCGAACTTCAATGATCAGAGAGGTGATCCGGGACCTGCTATTGATAAGGACAACAGATTTATTTTTACACACCTGACAAGTACCACCAATTTCGGTTCAGTTACCGGAATGGGAGCTAATTATTCTACTGACAACGGACTTACCTGGTCGGCTACTTATCAGGTTGTCTCAGATGCAAATGCGGATAAAAATCTCGCAGGTACGGATGATTCACCCTCAAGTCCGTTTTACGGAAACAGCTATTTCGCCTGGACAAGTTTCGGGACTTCACCTGCAAACGGAAGAGCTTCCAGAACAACTAACGGCGGAGTAACATGGTCAACCCCCGTTGTTATAAATGCAACACCTTCAGGACACAATGCTCAAGGTCATGATGTAGCTGCTGGACCTAATGGTGATGTATATGTAGTCTGGACAGCAGGCGTCAGCTCTTCTCCATTTACAGAAGATTTTGTCGGAGTTGCCAAATCAACTGACGGCGGAGTAACATACACTGCTACGGAAAATGCTTATGATGTTAATGGTAGCAGGTCATCTTCATTCAACGGGTGGGGAATCAGAACAAACGGATTCCCGAGAATTGCTATTGACAAGATAGGCGGTCCGAGAAGAGGATGGATTTATATCGTTACGAGCGAATTTAATCTTCCTCCGGCAGGTTCTGATGCAGATGTTATTTTACACAGATCAACAAATAATGGTGCGACCTGGTCACCGGGAATAAGAGTAAATCAGGATGCATTAAATAACGGAAAAGTTCAGTGGTTTCCCGCAATATGTGTTGATGATGCAGGCGGTGTAAATATAGTTTATTATGACAACAGAAATTTCCCGTCGTCAGGAGATTCGTGTTCTGTTTTCATTTCAAGATCAATTGACGGAGGATCGACTTTTACTGATGTGGAAGTTGCAGATCACCATTTCAAGCCAAAACCGTCAACAGGATTCAGCGGAGGATATATGGGTGATTATATCGGAATTGCAGCAAGCGTCGGTAAAGTGGTAGCAATATGGTCGGATGATAAAGCCAACGTCGCGGGATTTTATAATGCATGGACAGGAGCTTTGCAAACAGAGACTTATCCTCTGAATGCATTTAATCTTCTTACTCCTCCGGCAGGTTCGAGAATTGTTTCTTTCCCTAATTCAAATACACAGTACAATTTTACCTGGGATACTTCTGCGTCGACAGCTTCCTATAAATGGATATTCGGAAGCCCTACGACAAGTCCGAGAAAACTTACTCTGCCGGCTTCAGGCAACTCTCTGACAGTTACAGCAGGTCAGCTGGATAATCTGCTTGCAGGCATCGGACTGGCGCAGGGAGATTCACTCGTAGGACAATGGGATACGTGGGCTTTCAGGAATAATCAGACGAATGATTCCTTAAAAGCTTCAAACGGACCAAGATCAATAACTCTGAAAAGAGGAGTGCCTGCTTTGACTGCTTTTAATCTTAATTCTCCTCCAAGCGGCACAACGATAACTACATCGGTATTCAATAATTCACAGATCAATATCAACTGGACAAGATCCGGAGCCGGTGTTACTTATAAATGGAAATTCGGTAATCCTACGATATCAACCATCAGATTATCTGTTCCGGCAAATAACAGCGGTTACGATACATCATTAACACTGATCAATAACGCTCTCGACGGAATACTCAGCGGTCTCGGTCTGAATCCCGGAGATTCGCTTGCAGGTCAATGGTCAGTCTGGGCTTATAATGCAACTGATTCAGTCAAAGCGTCTCAGAATTTTGCCCTGACTCTGAAGAGGCAGGCAAAAGGTGATGTGCTGATTGCTTATGACTCGACATTAACCGCTTGCAGAACATCAAGAGACTCAGTTGCAAATAATCTGAGCGACCTCGGAGTTACATTTGATCTTTATAACAGAAAAGGAAATACAGGTACGGAATCAATTTCATTCAGAGGCTATAAGAAAGTAATTGTTCTCGGAGAAGGCACATCAATAATGTCGAATGTACTTAAGGATTCACTCAAGTCATATCTTGCAGCCGGAACTACATTATTAAAATCAAAACTGATAATTATGGGTGAAGACGTAGGATATCATCTTGACAGAACGGGTTCGACCTATCTTGATACTACATTTGCCAGAGGATCATTAGGCTTCAGATTTATAGCTGACAGACCCGGATCACTCGGCACACGAGGACTTATCGGAGTAACGATAAATCCGAATGTCGCGGACAGCACAGCAGGAACATGGCCTGATGTATTGGGAAAATCTTTATCAGTCCCAGATTTGCAGTTATATAATTTATATAAATTCAGACTTTATCCTGATTCGATGAATGCTATCGGAAGAATTTCACCGACATACAATGTGTCTGTAATGGGAATAGACATCGAGTCACTGAGACCAACGTCTGATTCACCGAACGGACAGACAATAAGAAGATTTGTAAAAGGCGCGATGGATTTTGTCGACGGACTGATTACATCAGCTGAACAGACAAGCACGTTAATCCCGGACAGATACACGCTTTCACAGAATTATCCGAATCCTTTCAATCCGACGACTAAGATAAACTTCTCGATTCCTAAAAACGGGATAGTGACTTTGAAAGTTTATGATGTACTCGGAAAGGAAGTTATGACACTTATAAATGAACAGAAGGCAGCCGGAAGTTATGAAGTCGTGTTCAATGCAGGCAATCTCGCCAGCGGAGCATATTTCTTCAGAATGCAGTCGGGTGAGTTCAGTGAAATAAAGAGAATGATGCTGATAAAGTAATAAAGATGATAAAATAAAATTTTCATAAAAGCCAGCTTATTGCTGGCTTTTTTATTAAGTAAATCAAAGTATTATAATTGTTTAATGGATCAGAATACAAAGATTATGATTTTATATTCACTCACATCTGTTCATAACTTTAAATATTTGTTTCTGAAATTCAGTTATTGTGAACAGTATTAATTTATTCCGCACAGATGACACAAATTTACACAGATTAATACAATTGTGATTTTTGAAATACTGGAATGTAATTACTAACAGTCAGATGTTTCATTTTATCCTGCAGTAATCTGTGTGTTCTGTGAGAAAAATTTTTAATTATTACAATTGAACTTCTTTTTTAAACAGACTGGAAACATTTAATGATAATGACAAGGTAGTAAAATAACATTCTGAATATCTTTTGAATTACCGTATTATTAATTTAACATATCAAAAATTTAATAAATTAAAAAAACATGAAAAATCTTAATGCGATAGGATTAGACATTAAAAAATCCAAAAAACTGTCAGAAAGGCTGAATGAACTTCTTGCTAACTACTCAATATTTTATCAGAATACAAGAGGATATCACTGGAATATAAGAGGAGAAAAGTTTTTTGAACTTCATTTAAAATTCGAAGAGTTGTATAACGACCTTTTTCTGAAAATTGACGAAGTTGCTGAAAGAATACTTACTCTCGGAGACGCTCCCAGACATAAATATACGGATTATAAAAAAGTATCAGCCATTTCAGAAAGCAGTCAGGTATCTGACGGAATTAAAGCAGTTGAAGATATTATTAAGTCATTTAAAATAATAATATCCATTGAACGGGATCTTCTGTCATTATCAGAGGAGGCGGAAGATGAAGGAACAAATGCACTTATGAGTGATTACATAAGAGCACAGGAAAAACTTGTGTGGATGTATTCGGCATATCTGAATAAATAATAACAGGTAATGCATCGCTGTTTATATTCTGATATCATTAATAATCAGCACAAAGTAAAATCTGTGCATATAATCATTTAGAAAAAAGTTCTAATCCCGGGTTAAATAAATTCTGATTTAATCTATTTATTTTCCGGCGGATTCAGATCATAAATGCTTCTTATTTTACTGAACTCCTGATCCATATTAAGTCCGAGATCGATCAGCTTTCCCGTACGAACGTCAAATACCCAACCATGGACAGTAGGGAAGCCGGTTTTATGCAGGGCTTTCTGAACGTGATCAATTTTTATGATATTGATACACTGTTCCAGAACGTTGAGTTCCACCAATCTGTCAAACCGGAGATGATCTTTTTTTATTTTATCCAGTTCAGCGCGGTGAATGCGGTAAACATCTCTTAAAGTCTGAAGCCAGCTGTTAAGCTGTCCCATATCACTCGGATGCAAAGCTGCTTTAATTCCGCCGCACTCATAATGTCCGCAGACAATAATATGCTTGACCTTCAGATGCTCTACTGCGAACTGTACTACTGCATTCAGATTGTTATCAGTGCTGATAACTAAGTTGGCAATGTTTCTGTGGATGAAAACTTCCCCGGGTTTTACACCCATAAGATCTTCAGCAGTTACGCGGCTGTCACTGCAACCAATATACAAAAACTCGGGACTTTGTCCTTTGGATAAATTCTCAAAATACTGAGGATCGAGAGCAAGTTTTTCAGCAACCCATTTTTCATTATTCTCGAATATCTTTTTAAATTTCATTATTGGAAAAGTTTAAATGAATTAATTTTGACAAAAATACACAACTGAAACTGACAGAAACCGGATAATTACAAATTACAAATTTCAAATTACAAATTATAGATCTCAAATTACAAAATTTTAACAAAATGATTATATCCTCAAAAATTAATTATCCTGCCTCATATTCAGGATTGAGTTTTTTCCCTTCCTCAAAGTATTTCAAGTATTCCTCTTCACCCATTTTTTCAATCAGTATTAATACAGTCTGATTTCTTAACATCTGATCGATCTTTTCAGTAACAATTCCCTGAGACACGAATGCATTTTCTATAGTTCCGAGAACAGAAGCTGAAAGTGTTTCTTTACCGGTTTTGCAGAAAATTGCCGATGAACATATCAGTGTAACTAATATTCCGTACTTGTCACCTATTCTGCGAAATAAATTCATGCTTTCTGTATTCAGTTCTTTTGCTTTTGAGAAATTACCAAGCCGGTATTCAGCGACTCCCATTCTGTTCTTAGTGATTGCGGTACACCTGACATCTCCGATTTCAAAACTGATTTCAAGACATTCCTGCAGCCGCTTCAGCGCTTGTTCATATTTCCCATGAAAGAGATCTGTATTTGCCAGACTGATGAGTGAATAAGCACATCCGCTTTTATCCTTTATTTCCCTGCACAAAGTCAGACTTTCCTCTATGAGTCCAATTCCTTTAGCATCATTCAAGTAAAAAAAATCTGTGCTTCCATTATTGTTAAGGGAAATTGCAATGCCTCGTGAATCTTCCAACTCCCTGAACAAAGAAAGACTTTCGGTGAACAGGCTCTTAGCTTTCGCATAGTTACCCCGTCTGATCTCAATATCACCCATGTAATTCAGAGTAAATGATATACCGCTTTTATCATTTATGCTGTTATACAAAGAAAGGCATTCTTCATAAATTGACTGTGCCTGATCTATATCACCCCTGTAAAAGGAAATAAGCCCTGAATTGTGCAATGAGTTGGCAATGCCTCGTTTATCGCCTCTCTCCCAGTTGAGTACCAGACTTTCTTCGCAGAGTTTTTTTGCTTCATCATAATTCCCCAGATTGGACTCAAGGTGTCCCAGGTTGTGAAGCGAAAGCGCGATATGGCTTTTAAGTCCGGTATCACGGAAAATTTTAAGACTTTCTTCGTAAATTGTTTTTGCCCTTTCATTGTATCCGAGATTTATCAGGACATTTCCGAGATTATTCAGAGAGTAAGAAATACCTTTTGTATTTTCCGTCTTACGGCATATTTCAAGACACTCTTCGTAATACTTCAGTGCCGTTTCAAAACGGCTTCTGTAAAATGAAATCGTTCCGAGTCCGTTCAGACTGTGAAATGTATCCGCAATGTTACCTGTTGCCTGAAAAATACTCAGACTTTTTACAAAATACTTCTCCGCTTCCTCATATTCACCCTGCAGTAAATATAAATTGCCGGCATTGCAGAGTGCCATTCCGACAGGATCGCTTACAATGTCCTGAGATTTATCTAGAAGTTTCTTTATAAGCTGAATCCCTAAGGAATAATGACCCCGTATTATCCAGAATCTTCCTGTTAATGTTGAAAGACTCAAACCTTTTTCAATATCTTCTCCGTTAACCGATCCGGAAATTGCTGACTGAAGATTGCTGTGTTCGGATTCAATTTTTGCCAGCCATAATAATGATTCACTTCCTTCTAATTTTAAATTTGCATTTTTCAGAAATGATAAATAATAATTCAGGTACCTTGAAAATAATACTTCCGTTTCATTTATGACTGTAAGTTTTTCCTGTCCGTATTGTTTTATGGTTTCGAGTATTCTGTATCTGTCTTTATCATAATCAAAAATTATGATTGACTTATCCGTAAGCTGATTAAGCAGATCAAATATTTCTTCACTGAGTATTTTTTCATCCGAACAGATTTCTTCTGCCGATTCAAGTGTCCATCCTCCCGTAAAAACAGAAAGCCTGCTCCAGAGTAATTTTTCCTTTTCGGACAAAAGCTCATAACTCCAGTCTATCATAGCTTTCAGCGTCTGCTGTCTCGGCAATGCAGTGCGTTTTCCTCCGGTAAGGAGTTTGAATCTGTCATTCAGTCTTTCAAAAATATTATTCAGACTCAGCACTTTGATCCTGACTGCAGCAAGTTCAATGGCAAGGGGAATGCCGTCAAGCTGTGAACAGATCTGCGCAAGAGCAGGGGCGTTTTCATTATCTACTCTGAATTTAGGATTCACAGCAAGCGCTCTTTCAATAAACAACCTGACTGCCTCATACTGAGTAAGTTGTTCGGGAGTATTATTTGCTGAAATTTCAGGAAGTGACAGTGACGGGATTCTGAATGTCTGCTCGCCTGAACAGTTCAGAGCTTCTCGGCTTGTTGCAATTATTTTTAATTTAGCGCAGCTTTTTAAAAGCGTCTCGGATAATTCCGCGCACTCAAATATCAGATGTTCACAGTTATCCAATATCAGCAGCAGCTCTTTGTCTTTAAGATGTTCCTTCAGTGTTTCTTCCGGAGATTTTTCCGGTTCTTCTTTCAGATTAAATGTGTTAAGCAAAGTCTGAATGATCAATTCAGGGTCCGAAACAGGTGCAAGCTCAGCAATGAAAACACCGTTCGCAAAATCATCAATAAGATCAGCCCCGGCTTGCATTGCCAGACGTGTCTTTCCCGCTCCGCCTGATCCTATTATAGTCAGCAGGCGTGTTTTAATTAATAAATTCATCACCTGCTGCATTGCTTTTTCTCTGCCGATAAAACTTGTAAGCTGAACCGGTAGATTGTTAGGACGCACGTCAAGCGTATTCAGAGGCGGAAAATCTGACGGAACAAATTTTGAAACTATCTGAAATAATTTCACCGGCTGTATCAGATCTTTTAACCTTTTTTCGCCCAGATCAAAGAATGAAATGCTTTCATTAATATATCCTTCTGTCATTCTGTATGAATCATTCGAGATCAATATCTGACCGCCGTAAGCCGAAGACATAATTCTGTTTGTTCTTGCAAGAGTTATATATCCCGTATAATCCGTTCCGTTCCATTCTGTATTTCCTGAATGAATACCCATTCTGACTTTTATTACTGCATTATTCCATTCCTCAGTATGTAATTTTATCTGAACATCAACGGCTGCTTTAATTGCATCATCTGCATTCTGAAATGAACAGCAGAATGCATCACCGATAATTTTAAACACGAACCCTTTATTTGATTCTACAGCTTCATTTAATATCGAATTATGTTTTTCTAATACTTCGGAGAGTATTTGAGGAAAATTCTGAGAGAGCTTGGTGCTTCCCTCTATATCTGTAAATAAAAAAGTTACTTTACCCGAAGGTATGTTTTCCATAAATGTTGATGTCTGTTTGTCTGATTATAAAATACAAAAATAATATTTGAACTGAGTATATGGTCAATAGTGAATAGTCAAAGTGAATAGTCAATTGTGAATAGTCAATATTTTTAGTCATTAGTGAATGGTCAACGGTTAAAATTCCAAAGTCAAATGTTATTGATAATTTTAACTGACAAAGTAAATTTTATCACTTTTTTAATTGAGAATAATATGATTCATTTTCGTTGCAGTTTCAATATTATATTTTGTATAAAATCTGAAATAAACAGAATCAAAATCAATCCGATTTTACAATATGAAGATTCCATTAAACATGTTTAAACAATATATTGAAGAGACAATTTCAAAGAGGGGATTATCCTATTTTAAAAAAGGATATGTAAACAAGCCCGAAGAAATTACTCCGGGAGTTTATGACGCTATTGTAAATGGCTCGGATGACTATACATTTATTCAAAAGCTATCTCATTAACTTTTTCAGCTGGCAATCTTTTTCCTTTTTCAAATTCTGACAAATATCTTTCTTCACCTGCGATATTCTTAATTGAATTTATTATTTCATTGATTTTAATTTTCGTTTCATCTTCAACAAAAGCCCCTGTTAAATCTAATTTTGCCTGAACTGCGCCAATCAGAAGGGAAGCAGTATCATAATCTCCGTTTATGAGTTTAATTTCAGCAATTCCTGTGAAGCAGATTGTAGAAATCTTAATGTCACTGTACTCTTTCTGCTGCAGTAAACATTCTTTGAAAAAATTGTAAGCTGTTGCAATATCTTCTTCAGCCAGTGCTAACTGGCCGAATGTACATAATGCATATAATTCACCTAATCTGTTTCCAATTTCCCTGCTTAACTCTAATCCTTCCTGTAAATATTTCCTTGAAGTAGAGAAATCTTTGTTGACATAAGCAAGAATCCCCATGTTTGCGAGGGAAATACACATACCGTTCTTATTCTCAAGTTCACGGTCAATCATCAGTCCTTCTTCGAAAAATGCCTTTGCCTTTTCGTATTCGCCGTAAATTGCATAGATCTGTCCCAGATTGTTGAGCCCGATTCCGATATACACATCGTCTTTTATTTCTTTTGCGATTTTGAGACTGTCAGTGAAATATTGTTCAGCGTCTTTTAAATTTCCTTCAGCCAGCAAAACAAGTCCGAGTGAGTTGAAACCTGATGCAAGTGATAATTTATTGTCAAGTTTTTTTCTGATCTGAAGACTTTCGGTTAAATAATTTTTTGAACTCTCAAAATTTCCGAGATCCAGCTCAATCATTCCCAGAATGTTCAGGCAGTTTGATATCCCTATTAAATCATCGGTCTTTCTGTAAATGTTAAGACTTTCTTCCAGGAGTCTTAATGCAATATCATTATTACCCTGCTGAGTGGCGAACATACCTGCCTGCCGTTTTGAATTTGCAATCAGCAGCTCTGAAACACCCTCAGTATTCTTAAGTAATTTTTCAAGCCAGTTTAATGCTTCGGTAAAATATCCTCTTATATCCCATAACTTAGCCATTGTATTTGCTAATCTGTGACCTTTTTCATTTGCCTTACTTTCATAAGACCAGTTTAAAGCAGACTGAATATTTGGATATTCATCTTCAAATCTGTTAAGCCAGGTTTTTGCATTTGGTCCCGATAATTCCGGAATGGCTCCTTCGCATAAATTCAGATAATAATTGAGATGACGAGTTCTGAAAATTTCCGTCTCTCCTTCATTCCTTAATTTTTCTTCACCGTACTGTTTAATTGTCTCAAGCATTTTGTATCTCTCCGTATTGTCATTGAAAAGAATTATTGATTTCTCAACAAGCCCGTTAGTAAGTTCAAACATATCATCACGGACTGTCAGATCATCTGAACATATTTCTTCAGCATCATTCAGAGACCATCCTCCCGAAAATACTGATAATCTTCTCCATAATACTTTTTCCTGTTCTGATAGCAAGTCATAACTCCAGTCTATCAGGGCTTTCAGAGTCTGCTGTCTGGGCAATGCCGTTCTCTTGCCTCCGGTCAGGAGCCTGAACCTGTCATTTAATTTCTCGCAAATCTTTTCCAGAGTAAGTATTCTTATCCTGACGGCTGCAAGTTCGATCGCAAGCGGAATCCCGTCAAGCTGAAAGCATATCTGCGAAAGCGCTTGAGCGTTATCATCGTTAACTCTGAAATTCGGATTTACGGCAAGCGCTCTTTCAATGAATAATCTCACGGCTTCGTATTTTGCAAGCTCTTTTGGAGAGATCTTCTTAGCGGGATCAGGATGATCAAGCGACAGGACTTTGTGTATAATTTCCCCGTCACATCGCAATGCTTCCCGGCTTGTTGCGATCATTTTCAGCTTAGGAGAATACTGAAGCAGTTTTTCCGCTAATACTGCACATGATTCTATTAAATGTTCACAGTTGTCAAGTATAAGAAGAATCTGCTTATCTTTTAAATATTCAGTAAGAATATTTTCCATTGACATTCCCGGCTGCTCTTTTAAGCCCAGAGTTTCTGCAATAGCATTCGGAAGAAGGAACGGATCTTGTAATGATGCGAGTTCGGTTATCCAGACTCCGTTTTCAAATTCATCTATCATATCAGCACCTGTCTGAAGCGAAAGACGTGTCTTTCCTGTTCCGCCGGAACCAAGCAGAGTAAGAAGTCTTGATTTGCTTAAAATGCTTTTAACATTATTAATCTCTTTTTCCCGTCCGATAAAACTTGTAAGCTGTACAGGAAGATTGTTCGGTCTTGCATCAAGAGTTTTAAGCGGAGGAAATTCCGATTGCAGTCCTTCTGAATTTATCTGAAACAATCTCACGGGCTGTACCATGTCTTTCAATCGTCTCACTCCGAGATCCCTGCAGGTAATTCCTGTTATCGATTCTGTATCTATGCTTTCATAAGCATCAGCAGAAATTATTACCTGTCCTCCGTGAGCCGAGGACATGATCCTTTGAGACCTTGCAAGAGTGATATATCCCATATAATCTTCACCGTTCCATTCAGCTATGCCTGAATGAATACCGATTCTGACTTTTAATGTCACATCTTCATTATATACCAGTGACAGATCTTTCTGAATCATCAGAGATGTTCTAACGGCATCTTCAGCTTTTTTGAAACTGCAGAAAAAAGCATCGCCTGCTGTTTTGAATACAAATCCGTTGTTCGAGACCACTGCATTCCGTAAAACCGAATTATGGATAGTTAATGCGCACTGAAGCGATTCCGGAAAATCATGAGCCAGCTTTGTGCTGCCTTCTATATCGGTAAAGAGAAATGTAACATTTCCGGTCGGGATCACTGTAGTTAAATGTTAAATGTAAAATTTTAAATTTTAAATGAGATTGAAGTTGTTAAACATTAACATTGGATGTCAATTTTGTTTCTTTTCAAAAAATATAAATATCAAATTCGAATCAGGAGCTTGAATAAACATTAAAATTTAACATTCATCATTTATCATTTATCATTTAACATTTATCAATTGAAATTAAACTAATATGTTTCATTTTCTCGGCAGATTCAATATTATATTTAAAGGAGTTTCCTGTAATTGTGATTTTCTGATTTGATACATACTGACTTTATTCCCGGGCAGACTGCATAAAACTATTTTGCAGCTGAAGTATACAAAATTATTTATTGAAATAACTCGCTATAAACATTACTTTGATTCATTATATAAATTTAAACTCAAATTCAAAAATGAAAAAGAATTTATCAATTTCTTTTCTGCTGTTTTTTGCAATTATCCTGAATCTCAGTTACTCTTATTCTCAGGGATTTAACAGCGTTCATACATCAGACGGTATCTTTGTTATTGCCGCAGGAGATCAGGGAAATATATTCCGTTCTTATAACAGCGGAAATACCTGGGCAAAATACACAGAGCCGTCAGTAAATTTTAAAAGTGTGTTTACAAGGTCAAATATTATCTGGCTGACAAGTGACAGCGGAAAAGTTTATAAATCAAACACCGGTACTTCTGTACTGACTCCTTACAATACAGGAGTAATAACTTCTATAAATTCTGTTTATTTCACAAGTGATCTTACCGGATTTGTCTGCGGTGACAACGGAGCGCTCTTTAAATCCGTTGACGGAGGACTGACCTGGACACCAAGCAGCACAGGGATCGGTTCTGAAAAACTGAACTCAATAAGTTTTAAAGATGCTAACAACGGTGTAACGGTGGGTAACAATGGTAAAGTTTATCTGACGACAAACGCCGGTGCTTCCTGGACACCTGAGTTAGTATCAACAACAAAAAACCTTTTGGATGTAAAATATTATCCAGACGGATTAGGGATTGCCGGAGAATACGGGACGCTGATGTTCAGAAGCAATGTATCTGCCTGGAATTATGTTGATACAAAAATTAATACCGACATAAGAGGAATTACAGGTGATTCTTTCAATGATATTCATGTATGCGGAGGCGGCGGATTTATCAGGAATAATGCAAATTCAAATTACAAATTCCTGAAATTCGAACCGAATCCAATGCTGGCAAATCTTGTGGATATAGTATATTTCAGCGGAATGGGATTTGCAGTGAGCAGTATGAACAATGCCATCATCAGAACTACAAACGGCGGCACTTCATGGGAATTACCGGCAGGAGCAACAAGAACTCTCAGCTGGGTCTCAAAACTGACTGCAAGCAGCGGAATAGGAAATAATCTCTGTATGCATCCTTCAAACAGGGATGCAGTATTCGTAGTTTACGGCAGCACAGTATATGTCAGCAGAAACAGGGGAGAAACCTGGACAAACATTGCTACTATAACAGGCGGAGGACAGGCACATTCATTTTATGTCAGTCCGCTGGATACAAACATCTGGTTGACAGCTATAACGGGATCTCCGGATAAAATTAAAAGATCAACAAATTACGGAGCTACATGGACAGATATATTATCGCTGAACTTCAGCAATTACGGTCAGCCGCTTGAAATGGACCAGAATAATCCGTCGAATTATTATTTTGCACCTGACGGCGGAGGATTTTACAGATCAACTGATAACGGAGCTTCATTTACGGAGATAAGCGGAAATTTTCCTTTCCGAAGCCCGTGTGATATTGTCGTGATGTGGGACAGTTCTAATGTAATATATGTCGGTGACGGAGTAACGGGAAGCGGACAGGCAAAGATTTTCAAATCCACAAACGGAGGATTTAACTGGTTGGATAAATATACTGTAACTTCAAGTGAAACTCCTTCATTATGTAATACTGCTTTTGATAAGTCAGTTTGTTATTCGACAGAATGGGGCGGAAGCGGATTTTATAAAACAACAGACTATGCCGAGTCCTGGAGCCTGACCGGAACAACAGGTTCTTCCGGCTGGGGTTCAGATATGTGCAGGGAAGATCCCACCGTAGTATTAAAAGGAACATACGGTTCTCCGACTTATCTGACAACGAATTCAGGGGCTAATTTTACTTCCACTTCTCTTGGCGGCGGATGTGGCGCGGGAATTATGGTCCCTGAAAGAGGTTATCTGCTTGCAATGCAGTGTTCAGGATTATTTAAAATGAGTGTTACATATACAGTCATCACTGATATTAATATTAATTTAAACAATGCTTCCGTACCGAAAGACTTCAATCTGTATCAGAATTATCCGAACCCGTTCAATCCTTCCACTAATATAAAATTTGACATTCCAAATTCAGGGAATGTATCTCTGAAAATTTATGATCAGAGAGGAACTGAAGTTAATTCACTGTTTGACGGATTCAGACAGGCAGGAAGTTATGATGTCAGTTTCAATGCATCGGATCTGCCGTCAGGAGTTTATTTCTACAGACTTTCAACAAAAGAAAATATTATTACAAAAAAGATGGTGCTGGTAAAATAAAAATTAATTTTATAAATCATTTAATCTAAAAGACCGGATTAACCGGTCTTTTTTTTTGTGAAAGAATAAAAATTGAAATGTAAGAAACAGTAAGACAGAGATCTGAATGTGTGTATTTAATTCGCCCGATTCCAACTTTCAATTTCAAAATCTTTTTAGTTTATTTTAAAGTGATTAAATAGTATTTTTGGCGGACTCCTGACAATAGAAATGAAAGAATGTACATGCTGTAGAAGAATATAGATTTTCAGTTCAGCGAACTTTTTTTAATACTATTAAATCTGAAATTTGAAATTCATTAATAATAAAATAAAAGAGATAAAGAAAATTCCGGCAATAGTCAGAGGAAATTCTTTCTCAAATAATTTTCTCATTGTTCTCTTCATTTCTGCTTTTATTATAATTGCTTTTGATCTCAGCTCCGAACTTGCAGCTCAGAAAGATGAGATTGGAACTGCTTTAGGAATTTTTGAAGAAAGTTATTCTGAATTTATTTTCTCAGCTGATTATTTACCTGAAATTGAAAGACCAATATTATATTTAATCCCTTTAACAAATTTTATACCCGCAGAAAGTGTCTGTATAAGTTCTGTCAAAGCCAGAGGTCCTCCCGAAGTTAATCTTTAAAAAACAATAAAGTCCAAATTATAAATATTTTTTGCGGAAAATGCAGAAGATATTCCTTCTATTAATTATTAAAATAAAACTATAATGAGAAAATTTAATATTTTACTTCTGTTTATTTTTATACTTGCTTCAGTCTCGGCATTTGCACAGCCGAAGCTTACTTTTCATTTAACCGGCGGGTTTGGAAGTCCGCTCGGTGATTTTAAAACAGCTGTCCCGTCAACAACTCCGTTAGCAGAAAGCAACAGAGCTGATGCTGATTATTTTCCTTATAATACAAAAACTCTTATAAACTTCGGGGCAGACGGAAAGCTTGCATTCGGCAAAAAGGGCAATGCAAGAGTTGTACTCGGATTAACATACAATATGTTCAGCAATAACACAGATGCAATATTCAGAATTAATTCCAATAATGATCTTGCCGTAACTTCTTTTAAGCCGAAAGTAAATATTTTTTCCGTATATCTCGGAGGTGAATGGGCATTCATGCCTAAAGGGAAAATAAATCCATTCATAGGCGCAGGTCTTGCCGGAAATTTTTTCAGCGGAAAATTTGAATTCGGACGTGAAGTAAGAGTTAAAGGCGCACAGAGAACCGGACCAATGGATATGAAATCCGAAACAAGGATTGGAATTATTTTAGACGGAGGAATTGATTTTATGTTAAGTAAAAATATCGGAGCAGTAGTCGGCGTAAAATACCACATGATCAATCCGATCGGAAAAGGCGCTGATGATCCGACTGAAGTAGGTCCGAATGAAATTGATCTCGGTGATCAGGAACATACCGAAGACGGAAAGACTTTCGCTGCACGAAGCATAAGTTCGATCAATGGATACGCCGGTCTTTCATTTTATTTCGGCGCACCGAAAGTTACAAAGAAATAATTTATTCTGTATTTACATTTATAAAGGGAGCTGTTAAGGCTCCCTTTTAATTTTATGACCTAATCATGAAAATCATACTGCTTACAGTTTTTTATATTCTGATAAATAGTAATGCAAACTCTCAGACAACAATTACCGGCAGCATTCGGGATGCAGTTACAAATGAAAAATTACATGGTGTTTCGGTTTATGTGAACGACATAAATAAATTAGTTTCAAGTGACTATTACGGAAACTTCAGCCTGACAGATCTTCCGAATGGTATTTTAAAGCTTCAGTTTTCAATGTTAGGTTATATATCTTACAGCCTGACTATTGAAACTGACAAAGTTACTGATCCAATTGAAGTAAGACTTGCTCCCGAAGAAATATCGACTGAAGAAATAATCGTAACGGATTCTGCCGTTGAAAAATCTTATCAGTCTGAAACTATCAATTCTAAAGAACTTATGCGGCAGGGCGCAATGAATGTTTCGGAAGCTGTAACAAAAATTCCGGGCGTATGGCAGCTTTCTACAGGAACAGGCATTTCAAAACCGGTTATAAGAGGTTTGTACGGCAACAGGATCGGCATAATGATAAACGGAATCAGGTTTGATAATCAGCAGTGGCAGGATGAACACGGTCTTGTAATGAGCAGCGACGGAATTGACAATATTGAAGTCATTAAAGGTCCGAAAAGTCTCCTGTTTGGTCCTGAAGCGATAGGAGGAATAGTCAGCATTACAGATGAACATCCAGCGCCAATCGGAAAGGAAATAGCTGACCTTAATTTGAAATTTTTTTCAAATACTCTTGGTATTCTCGGCGATATGGGATTTAAAGGAGCTCAGAATAATTTTAACTGGCTTATCAGATTCGGAGGAGAAACCCATGCCGATTATCTTGACGGTAATTCCGACCGGATACCTCAGACAAGGTTCGGAGGTTACACGATTAAAACTGCGGCAGGTTATATGAAAGGAATATGGGCGGGAAGAATTAATTACAGCTATACAAACTATACTTACGGTATTCTTGAAGGAAGAGAATTTGAAAGGGAAATTGCCAGCAAAGAAACCCGCTTTGACAGAAGTTTTACCGGACCTCACCATGCCCTGAATGTTCATAATTTTGTATTCCAAAACACATTTATAAAGGAAAGGTCTAAATTCAGGATCAATACCGGTTATATTTACAACAGAAGAAAAGAACAGGAAGGCAATGACGAAAGATTCCTTCCTGACAGTCTTCAGTTCGGCGATCTTGATATGATATTAAAAACTGCATCACTGGATGCAAGCTGGACTTATACTCTTAATAAATTCAATAAATTAACGATAGGAACACAGGGATTTAAACAGTCGAATGTTAATCAGGGCAAAAGAAGACTTATACCGGATGCAGATGTGAATTCGGTTTCTGCAACTGCATTTTTGAACTATCACAAGGATAAATTCACTTTCGAAGGAGGCGCAAGGTTTGATCTGTTTTCATTAAACACCACAGAATCCGGAGTTAAAGATTCTTCGGATTATTTTCCAGCAATCAGCCGTGACTACAGATCAGTTAACGGATCAGCGGGGATTACTTATAAACTCTTCGGAAAGCTTCTGTTTAAAGCAAATCTTTCAACCGGTTTCAGGGCTCCTAATCTTGCTGAACTTACATCTAACGGTTTACACGAAGGTGTATTCCAGTATGAGAAGGGGAACATAGATTTTAAAAGCGAGCAAAGCCTGGAAGGGGACGCGGCTGTATCTTTTCAGAACAGATTTTTTTCGATTGAAATATCCGGATACAGAAATAACATAAACAATTACATATTTCTCGGACAGACATCTGATACAATTAAAGGTTACCCTTTATTCAGATATTTTCAGTCAGATGCTTCTTTAACAGGACTTGAAGCAGATATGACATTTAAGCCTGCCGACTGGCTGAATTTCAGGACAACTTATTCAACTGTAATTGCAAAAAGAAAAGATGATGTTAATCTTCCCCTGATACCTGCAGATAAAATTACTTCTGCCCTGCATTTTGAGCTTGATAACTGGAAAGTTTTTTACAGTCCGTATTTTGAGCTGTCTGTTTACACTGCATTTGCAAAAACAAGACTAAGTGAACATGAAAAGGGTGTACCGGGATATACTTTAATGAATGCAGGATTTGGCTGTGACTTAAAATTTGAAAAGCAGCTGATCAATATAACCGTAAGCTGTAATAATTTGCTTAATAAAGTATACACTGATTTTATGTCAAGGATCAAACTGCTTAATGCTACTTACAACGGCACGACATTCTTTGCAAACAACATCGGAAGGAATATTGTTTTAGCCGTCAAAATACCGTTCAAACTTTCATACAATTAAAACTGTGATTTTTAAAAGTTGCCGGATACATCATGCCGGATTTTTAGCCGAAGGACATTGGCCGCGCATGCAGAAAATTCAGAATATACAATTGAAAATTGTATACAGAACTTTTATATTAAAACACTTACTGAGAATGAAAAACCCGTTAAAAATCTTCTGTATTTTCAAAGGAACATTTCTCTCTAAATGACTGTATCAGTTTCTCAAATTTTTTTCTTATCACTTTGTATAGTGCTTTTAAATATGGCATTCTAAATCAGTTCGAAAATCAACCGCTTCTTATTTCATTAATAAATAAATAAATACAAAATGAAAACTTTCTCAAAATTTATTTCAGCTGTTTTATTTACTTTCTTTCTTTTAAACATTATCTCTTTGAAAATAGATAAGGAT
>JAFDZQ010000036.1 GCA_018266895.1 Bacteroidota bacterium | reverse complement strand
ATAAATAAATCATCCGGCAAAACAGATTTAACTCTTTCAAAAAGAATAAATAATATTAACAGAATCAGTTTTTTAAACGACAGCATTGTAAGTGTTTCAAATAAAGAACAATCAAATTTACAGTTGAATATCAATAAAATAAATTCTGTGAAAATAAAGAACGGATCAAAAGTGGGTACAGGATTAGCACTCGGAGGACTAGGAGGTCTTTTAACGGGATTTATTATTGGTACTGCAATCGAACCTAAATCATCATCTGGTTTTATGAGTGGTTTTATGAGTGGTGTTTACCCATTGGCAGGCGGTCTGGGAGGATTGCTGATTGGCATGGGTTTGGGAGCCGTCATCGGAGGTTCTGTAAATGATTATATGAAAATTGATCTGAACAAATATAAAAATGACAAGAGAATTATGTTTGAAAGTATTTTCAAAGCTGATAAAAGAAAAAATAATTCTGACAATTGGTGATTCAGCATTTGTATGCTATTTTATATTTAATGAATCAAAATTGTATTTAATTTTTAACATTAAGGAGTTTAATATCATGAAAAAGATATATTTACTTTTGATAAGTTTGACAATTTTGCTCACAATGTTTGTTCAGCTTAATGCACAGGACGGCAGAATAAACTTCAGTGTATATGAAACAGGAAAGTACTACAAAGTCACTCTTGCAAACGGTATGGAAGTTACTGGTAAACTTATGAAAGTTGATGATCTGACGATAGATATAAAGACTGAATTAAAAACTCTGAGTTTAAAAAAGGAAGACATTGTAAAGATCTCAAAGTCTTACTCTTTTGTTAAAAGTGAAAAACCTGACACAAACCTTAAGACCATTGAGCTTAAAGACGGCAGTGAGTTTATCGGACACATAAGAAATCAGGATTCCTTGAGTATAAAGTTTGAAACTACATCAGGGACAAAAATAGATATCAAACGCGATCAGATAGAGAATATTGAAGATCAGAGACCGGACTTCTTTATCGGAGATGATCCGAATAAGACAAGATTGTTCTTAGCTCCTACTGCCAGGAATCTTAAATCCGGAACAGGATATTTTTCGGTAAACGAATTATTCTTTCCTGTGTTTGCTTTCGGAATAACGGATTTCTTAACACTTGGCGGAGGAATGACAATACTTCCTGGTGCAGAAACGCAGTTATTTTATCTGAACGGTAAAGCATTAGTTCTTCATCTGGAAAGACTTGATCTTTCCGCAGGTCTGCTTTATACTAATTTAACTTCGGGCAATGATAATGGTCTTACTGTCCTGTATGGAAACAGTACATACGGCACAAGGGAAGCTGCTGTCACTGTTGGTGCAGGGTTTACCTTCGACGGTAATGATAATTCAGGTACATATCCTTTGCTTATACTCGGAGGCGAACTTAAATTATCAAAGAGCACAAAGCTAATTTCCGAAAACTGGATTCCGACATCTCCTGAAAGCGTTAAAATATATTCTCTTGGTGTCAGATTTTTCGGGAAAAAGGTTGCGGGTGATTTCGGCTTAATGTATCCTCTTGGTAATGATGGTGAATCAATTTCCGGTTGGCCTTTTATTCCATGGTTAGGTCTGAGCTATAATTTTGATTTGTAATTTAATCTGATTCCTGCAAAAAATATTTTCAAATTTATCTCAATGATTTAAGCCGCAGATCAAAACTGAAATATTATCTTCAGCATCCGCGGAATTTAAATGACAAAAGTGATGGGAAAGAAAGAATATGTTTTATTTTATACTGAATCTGTATTAACAGAAAAACTTTCTTATTAATGTTTTAATAATTTTATGGTATTTTGCAGATACAAATTTAATTATACACTTGCAAAGAAAATTTTCAGCAACCAATCAGATGCAGTCCTGGATACTGCTGATTATTTTGTCAGTAATCTGGGGAAGTTCATTCATACTCATAAAAAGAGGTCTTGTATATTTTACTCCGCTTCAGGTTGGTACGCTGAGGATAACCTTCGCATTTCTGGTAATGCTGCCGTTTGCATTGAAAAGAATGAAAAAAGTATCCGGCGATAAATGGAAGTTTTTCGCTTTTACCGGACTGATAAGCAATTTAGTTCCTGCTGTATTGTTTGCCCTGGCGCAGACTAAGCTTGAAAGCTCACTTACCGGGATCCTCAATGCTCTTTCCCCGTTGTTTACTCTTATCTTTGCAGTATTAATGTTTAAATTCAAACCGAATCCTTTTCAGACAGGAGGTTTTGCTCTTGGAATGGCGGGTACTGTCGTTTTAAGCCTGATTAACAGCAGCGGAGGTCTGGGCAATATGAATGCCTATGTCTGGCTGATAGTGCTCGCAACGATTTGTTATGCGCTGAGTCTGAATTTCATTAAGTATTTTTTGTCTGATGCAAATTCTCTTACCATTACTTCTCTGTCTTTACTTGTTGCCGGACCGTTTTCCATTTTAATTCTTTTATCTACGGATTTTATCGCAAGACTTAATTTCAGCAGTGAAATAGTTTTCGCAATTATATGTATAGCAATTCTTGGAATATTAGGAACGGCAATCGCGCTTGTTTTATACACAAAACTGATACACATGAATTCACCTTTATTCGCAAGTTCTGTCACTTATCTTGTTCCTGTAGTTGCCATAATGTGGGGAGTTTGGGACGGAGAAGTCTTATTCCCTCTTCATTTTGCAGGGATGGTTTTTATTTTACTCGGAATTTATTTTATCAATAAATCCGCTTAGAACCGTAAATTAATTTTCCAGTTATGAATTTATTTGAAGAAAACAAATTAAGTAATCCTGCTCCGCTTGCCGAGCGGATGAGGCCGCAAAGCATTGAAGAATTTTCAGGTCAGGATCATCTTATCGGAACAGGCAAACCGATAAGAATAATGATAGAGCAAAACGAACCTGCTTCCATGATTCTCTGGGGTCCGCCGGGTGTGGGAAAGACAACTCTTGCTCTGCTTATTTCAAAGCTTGTGAGATCAGATTTTATTCAGCTGTCTGCAATTTCATCAGGTGTAAAAGATGTCAGAGATGCTATCAGCAAAGCCGAATATAATCTTAAGCAGAAAGGCAGAAAAACTATTTTATTCATTGATGAGATCCACAGATTCAATAAAGCTCAGCAGGATTCTCTCTTACAGAGTTCAGAGAGAGGGACAATTATTCTGATTGGCGCAACTACCGAAAATCCTTCCTTTGAAGTTATTTCACCCTTGCTTTCAAGAAGCAGAGTGTATGTGCTTGAGGAACTGACAAAGGATGATTTTGCAAAGATCATAGATAATGCGCTTTCAAAGGATGAAATTTTAAGTAAACTGAATATCGAAATTGAAGACAGGGATTTTCTCATCGGATTATCCAACGGTGATGCAAGAAGACTTCTTAACGGAATTGAACTTGCGGTGAAATTGTCTGAACCGGATAAAGACGGAAAAGTAAACTTAACAAATGAAGTTTTAAAAGAAGCGTTTCAGGCAAATTATATAAAGTATGATAAAAATCAGGAAGAGCATTACAATATTATTTCCGCTTTCATCAAAAGCATCAGAGGAAGCGATCCCGATGCTGCCGTTTACTGGCTTGCAAGAATGCTGAAAGGCGGGGAAGATCCTAAATTCATTGCAAGAAGAATGATAGTTCTTTCATCCGAAGATATCGGGAATGCAGATCCGCAGGCTCTGATTCTTGCTGCAGGCGCATTTACTGCCGTTAACTATATCGGAATGCCTGAAGCTGCCCTTGTACTGTCTCAGACTGCGACTTACCTTGCTTCCTGTCCGAAAAGCAACGCTTCTTACATTGCCGTAAGCAAAGCAAAACAGGATGTGAATGATCTGCCCGCTTATGACGTACCGCTTCATTTAAGGAACGCTCCTACAAAACTTATGAAGGATCTGAATTACGGAAACGAATATAGGTATTCGCATGATTTCGAAAATAATTTCACTGAACAGCAGTATCTTCCGGATGAGCTTAAAGACAGGATCTATTACTCCCCTACTGAAAACGGCGAGGAAAAGAATATTAAAAAAAGATTAGAAGAACTCTGGAAAAATAAAAGATGACCGTTTATCTGATCACTTCCTTCAGTACGATCTGATTATCCGGGTCAAAAGAAATTCTGACCGGTTCTTTATCAAACTCAAAAGAAAACATCTGAAGATTGTAAGTATTGTCAACTTTCAGAATTTCATTGCTTCCGTCTTTGAATGTGACTTTCAGTTCGACCGGCATTCTGAAAAAAGAAGTATTCTGCTGTATCTGATTTATTGTGTAGAACAGTTTCCACTTACTGTCTGATGATTTTTCGATACTGTAGTTGTTCTGATAAACCGGATGATTCGGCTGTGTCAGCCATTCTTCAAAGTACCATGTAAGATCCTGATCGCTTACGCTGCTGATAAAATCAACAAAAGCTTTTGTTGTAATATTACCGTAAACAAATTCAGGATTGTTCATATACAAATACAGACTGTTAAAAAAGACAGAATCACCAAGCACATATCTGAGCTGATGTATGACGCAGGATGCTTTTGAATATATAAGACTTTCATTAAAAAGAAGAGAATCCACCGGCACATCACTGCTCCATTCAGGATTATAAATTTCCCTTCCCGGATTTCTTCTCATGTATTTCGAGGCTTCATTAAGAATGTTTTTTTTGTAAGCTGAATGCCCGTTTTTATACTCATCCCATATAGCTTCATTGTATGTTGCAAAACCTTCGTTCAGCCAGATATCCGACCAGGAATATGGAGTTATCAGGTCACCGAACCACTGATGAGCAAGTTCATGACATACAAGATCCTCTGTCCAGCAATCCGGACACAGAGTTATCAGTGTCTGATTTTCCATGCCTCCCCACTGAAAATCCCTGTTCGTCGTCACAAAGCCAAGCTTTTCAAATGGATATTCACAGTAAAGTATTGAAAACAGATCCATCATTTCTGGGACTTTCTCTTTTACATTTTTCAGATTAAATGCCGTCTCACCTCTCTGCCAGTAATACCGCAATTGTATTTTTTCATTGTCAGATGGTCTTGTCCATTCGGTTACATCGAGATTGTATGATGTTTTTCCAGCGAATGCAATGAGATATGTTGCAACCGGCTTCGTGCTGATCCATCTGTATTTCAATGTATCATTTGAAACAACAGAATCTGCAAGATATCCGGTTGCTGCGAAGAATGTGTTTACCGGAACATTTGCATTGATTTCCGCAGTTGCTTTGTCTGACGGTACATCGTTGCAGGGAAACCATCTGCGCGCTCCTATCGGTTCACAGTCAGTGTATGCAATCCCGTCTCTAACGATGAATGAAGAATCAATTACTTCTTTATGCCTGAAATAGATCTTTACATCTGATACTTCCGATGAATCATATACTCTGTCTAAATTTATTGTAAGAATATCAACGGAATGTGTGAATGACTTTCCCGATAAACTCACGGAATCAATTATCAGCGAGACATTTTCAGCATTCAGTCTCAGCTCACCGGTGTTTTTTTCGGCTCTGAATGTTATCACTTCGCTTGCCGTGTATGTCCGTGGATACGGTTTGATAAAACAATTATACAGGTCCAGACTGATCTGATAATTCAAAACATTAATCGTTCTGTTATCTGTATCATGTGAATAAATTAAAACCGGAAACATCATAATAAAAACAAACACTGAAAATAATTTAGCAGTAAGATTCACTTTATGATATGTTTTTAAAAATATTTATAATTAAACTGAATTCAGAATTTAAAAACCAACCGCTTTTCCTGATCCTCTTCTGTCTGAATAACCTGACATTCTACCGTCATCAAAAAACTGAATTGCATCCACTCTTCCGAAATCCGTGATGTAATTGATCTTATAACCGAGTTTATTCAGATAAATCTGTCTGCTTTCATCAATCATTCCTTTTTCGACCTGGATCTCATCCGGAAGCCACTGATGATGAAATCTGGGGGCGTCAACAGCCTCTTGCAGACTCATGCCGTAATCAATGATATTTACAATAGTTTGCAAAACTGTAGTAATAATTCTCCCTCCTCCGGGAGAACCCAAGATAAGAAAGGGTTTACTGTCTTTAAAAATTATTGCAGGGGTCATCGAACTCAACATTCTTTTTTCCGGTTCAATGGAATTCGCTTCATTTCCGACAAGCCCGTAAATATTAGGAATACCGGGCTTTGAAACAAAATCATCCATTTCATTATTAAGAAAAAAACCTGCTCCGTCAACTACTGCTTTATTTCCGAAAACATCATTCAGTGTAGTGGTTACTGATACCAGATTGCCATCTTTGTCAGCTACACTGTAATGCGTTGTCTGATCGCTTTCTCTGTAATATGCTTCACCGTGTTTAACATCTGTGCTTGCCGAAGCTTTGTCTTCGGAATAATCTTTCATTCTTCTTTCGGCATAAACTTTGGATGTGAGAATATCTGCAGGCACACTTACAAAATCTGCATCCCCCATAAATTCACTTCTGTCAGCATAAACCCTTCTCATAGCCTCTGTCATAAGCTGAATGTTCTTTTCATTTCCGTATCCGTTAATCCTCAGATCATAATTTTCCAGAATATTAAGCAGATAGATAAGACTTATCCCTCCGCTGCTCGGAGGTCCCATAGAAATTATTTCGTAGCCCCTGTAAGTTCCCTGAATCACATTTCTTTCCTTAGCAGTATATTTCATCAGGTCATCATAAGAAATTATTCCGTTTGTTCTCTTCATTTCGTTCACAATCAAATCTGCCGTTTCACCCTCATAAAATCCTTTTCTGCCGTGTTCCTTTATTCGTTTAAGCGTATTTGCAAGATCCTTCTGAATAAAGAGATCACCTTCGCTGAAGTGACCTCCGAAGATTTTCATTGTTGAAGCAAAACCGTTAAAATCTTTCTGATAATTATTTAAGTTGTCCGCAAACTGACCGTTTATTAAAAAACCGGTGTCAGCAAGATCTATTGAGTATCTGAGAATTATACTCCTGTCCATTGTACCGTACTTTTCCAAAGCAGTAAGCAGTCCGTCAACTGATCCGGGAACGCCTGCTGCAAGATTTCCGAGTGTACTTAAATTTAAAATCACATCGCCGTCCTTGTTCAGATACATATCCCTTGCAGACTGCAAAGGAGCTTTTTCACGGTAGTCTATTGAAGTATTCATTCCGTTCTTCAGATGAATTACCATAAATCCGCCGCCGCCTAAATTTCCCGCCTGCGGATAAACAACTGCAAGTACAAACCCAACACCGACCGCCGCATCAACAGCATTCCCGCCGTTTCTTAAAATATCAATGCCTGCGTTAGATGCTATTTCACTTGCTGAACTTACGACTCCGTTTTCATAGACCGGGATTCCGGCTGTTAAGCTTCTCCAAAAAAATAAAAGTATTAATACAATTTTTTTCATCTGATATTATAAATTATTATGTATTCCAGTCCCTGTTATATCTGAAGTCAATGTTTACTGTCCGGTTGGATATTTTAGCAATCAGAGGAGGCACTCTCTTGAACTGGCTTTTAACAACAAGATCATTTACTCTTTTCATAAATTTATCTTCAAAGCCCAGCATTTTTAATTCATTGTCAGTTTTCCTTTCATCAATCTTATTAAAAAGATATCTGTCAACTTTTTCATAAGAAAATCCGAGCTCATCTTCGTCCGACTGACCTTCCCAAAGGTCTGCCGAAGGTTTTTTAGCAATTATTGATTCAGGGATTTTAAGATATTCCGCAAATTCTCTTAATTGTGTTTTATATAAATCTCCGACCGGGTTTATTGCACACGCCGAATCACCGAAAATAGTTGTATATCCGATCAAAATTTCGGTTTTATTCCCTGTGCCGATAACAAGCGCATTTTCTTTTGCTGATTCATCATAAAGGATTATCATTCTGGATCTTGCCATGATGTTTCCTTTTCTGACATTTGTAATGTTTTTATCTGAAATTATATTTTCAAAAGAATCAACAATATCTGTAATTTCAATTTTTTTCCAGTTTACATCAAGTTCCTTTACAATTTTCATAGCATCGGTAATGCTGTCTTTGCTGCTTGTTTTGTAAGGCATTAGAATGCAGGTTACATTCTTTTTACCCAGGGCTTTTACGGCAAGATAAGCTGAAACAGCCGAATCTATCCCGCCTGATAATCCAATGACTGCTTTTTTTATCCCTATTCTGAACATTTCATTACGGATAAATTCTGTCAGAATTTTTTCCACAAATTCGTTTTCTAATCTCATTTTTTAATTATTTTACAAAAAAAGCCGACCCAGAATATGGACCGGCTTAATATTAAAAATCTGTATGATGACTACTTTGAAACCTGATAAACAATTTTTCTGATAGTATCAAACTGAAGGTACGGAAACAATTCCTGGATTTTATCTATAGCTTCACCGGCACTCATTTCCCGCCTCATTTCTTTGTACATTTGCCTTATTTTATAGTCTCTTATTGCTTTTTCATCAAGGAGTTTATATTTCTTCAAAGTATTATAAACATTATCATCAATTAGCTCGCTCAGTGGATTGTCGCTCTTGGATTTTACGGCTGGTTTCAATTTTAATTCTCCTGTTTTAAATTAATTATTTAGAAAATTGCATATATTTTTAAGTGGTCGGTAGATTTTTCAATAGGTCTCAGATAAAATCTTATACAAATATACACTATATGACATAATAAAGTCAACATTGGCTTTTAAATTTAAGCAAAAACCCACATTATTAGTATTATTTTTTGCTAAATTATATTATATTGATATAAATATTAAAATTAATTTAAATCTCAATTTTAAAGTTCCTTATTATCTGAATGATTAAAAATCATATCTTAACTGTACTCGGAATAATTCTATTTTTTTCTCCTTTAAATATTTTTCCCCAGTCTTCCGGTTATGTAAGTCTGAATTTCTATTTAAATAAAGACAAATATTCTTCGTCAAATGATTCAGGGAAGTCTGATACAATAAAAGCTGTTCTTAAAATTACCGTAAAAGAAAAGTACCATATAAATTCATACAAAGTAGATGATCCTTCTCTTATAAAAACCGAGATTTCAAGTTCTGCTGAAAATTTCAAATTAATTAATCTTTATTATCCTGAAGCTAAAAAGCTTAAATTTGAGTTCAGTGAAAATGAAATGAATGTTTATGAGGGTGAAGTTTATATCGGACTGACTTTTATATATAACGGGAGTGTAAAAAACGGGGAATATGAGTTACCTGTAAAGGTAAATTATCAGGCATGCGATGATAAAGCGTGTTATCCTCCGAAATCTGAAACAGGTAATTTTAGAATTAAAATTGACAATAACTCTTCTGCAGCCGGTATCAATAAAGATATTTTCGCAAAAGTAAATTTTTCGAATCCTTACAGGTATAATTCTGACAATTCAGAAAATTCAGAATCCGGTAAAAAAGTATCTTCGCTAAAGGAAAATGAAAGATCGGATTCTCCCGTTACTGATGAGGATCAGGTATCGAACTGGATCAAAGACAAAGGTCTGGCGGTAAGTCTGTTTCTGATTTTTCTCGGCGGACTTGCCCTGAATCTCACTCCTTGCGTTTATCCGCTTATCCCGATTACGGTCAGTTATTTCGGAGCTCAGAGCAGCGGCAGCAAATCCCAAAGCATTTTAATGGGTGTGTTTTATGCGCTTGGAATGTCCGTAACTTATTCTGCGCTGGGAGTTTTTGCGGCACTTACAGGAAGTCTGCTCGGAACCGCACTTCAGAATCCTTTTGTAATTATTGCAATCGCTCTGATTCTTATCGTTCTCGGAACAAGTATGTTTGGCTTGTTTGAGATCAGAGTTCCCCAGAATCTTGCTCTTATGGGAAATAAAAACCGGTCAGGTTATCTCGGATCTGTACTGATGGGACTGACAGTCGGATTCATTGCAGCTCCCTGTATCGGACCATTTGTACTAAGTTTGCTTGTATATGTAGGAAAGCTTGGAAATGTATTTACGGGATTTCTGCTTTTCTTTGTTCTGTCAATGGGTCTGGGACTTCCCTATGTCTTTCTTGCTGCATCTTCAAGCTCTATCAGCAAGCTGCCAAGATCAGGAGAGTGGATGGAAGGCATCAAAATAATTTTCGGATTAATACTATTCGGCATGGCATTGAATACCTTATCACCATTGATCCCGAAAAATATTTTTTCCGTAATTTTTCCGGCATACATAATAATTTCAGGTTTGTATCTTATTTTTATTGATAAGAAAGGTATGAGCTCAAATGTTTATACAAAAATTAAATATTTACTGGCAATTCTTGCGATTTTATACGGTGCGTGGATGTTTAAGCCGCAGGAGAAGAATAAACAGGTCAGCTGGAAAGTTCTTAATTCAGTAGAATCAATTGAAAAAAGTATTTCGGCGGAAAACAAACCGGTGATGATTGATTTTTACGCTGACTGGTGCGCTCAGTGCAAGGAACTTGACGAATACACATATACAGATCCTCAGATCGCAGAACTTTCAGAGACATTAAATACTATCAAAATCGATCTGACAAACGAAAACGAAAGCATTACAAATAAATATAATATCAAAGGTCTTCCTGTGGTAATTTTCATGAATTCCAGAGGAGAAGAAATAAAAGAACTCAGGGTTACCGGCTTTTTAAAACCTGATGAATTCAGGAAAAAAATAATTTCACTTCAAAATATTAATCAGTAAAAATGAAAATAGTAACCGTAATATCCTTAGCTTTAATTTTTTGTTTTAATTCAACAGTCTTTTCGCAATACCCGGAAAAAGAATCATTCAGTAAAAATGAACTGACTGAAAAAATTCTTAATATGAAATCTGATAAATTCAATTCTTTATCAGAAATAAATAATAAAACTGCAGTTACAAAATCATCCAGATCTCCCGGACTTGCTTTGTTGTTCTCACTCATCTTGCCCGGCGCCGGACATTTTTATATAGACAGAATGGATGTAGGCAAATATTATCTTGGCGTGGATGCTGCATCATGGCTTGGACTGGCGTCTCTGAACATATACGGAAATGATGTCAGGAACCAATCCAGGGTATTTTCCGTGGAGCATGCTAAAACAGCAAATGCAGGCGGTAAGGACGATGATTATTATGCAAACATAGGAAGCTACGATAATATTTACGAGTACAATAATGATAAACTTACAAGAGGAGAATATGGTCTGCTGTATAATGTGGATCAGTTTTACTGGGACTGGGATAATCTGCAGAATCAGAAAATTTATGAATCCCAGAGAAAAAGCAGTGAAAGAATTTTCAATACAAGAATCGTTTTTGGAAGTCTGCTTGTGGCTAACCGGATAATCAGCGGAATAAGCGCTTATCTGCTTTCAAAAAGCTACAACAAAAAATCCGCCACTTTAAACATTGAACCTGAATTACTTTATAAAAATGATTACAGCTTTGACGGTGTCAGAATAAATATGAGTAAAAATTTCTGACAATGTTTTTGTATAACTATAAATTAACCATAGAATATGACGGCTTGAGTTTTAACGGCTGGCAGAAACAAAGTTACACTGAGAACACGATTCAGCATCAGATTGAGATGGCATTGAGCATTCTACTGAAGTCTGAATTAAAGCTGACCGGGGCAGGAAGGACGGATTCTAAAGTCAGTGCATATAATCAGACAGCGAATTTTCATAGTGATGTTAAAATTGACAGAAATTCATTCATCAGATCCGTTAATTCAATTCTGCCTGATTCTATAACCGTAAAAAGTATTACAAAAGTATCTGTTGATTTTCATTCGCGGTACTCTGCGAGGAAAAGAGAATATTTGTATTATATTACTACTGAAAAGAAATCTATATCAGGTGATCATTATTACAGAATAAATTATATACCGGACTTTGTCAGGATTGAAGGTTTTATAAGTTTTATTAAGAGTGTCAGAAACTTTAAATCGCTGTGTAAAAACAAAACAGATAACTTTGATTTTAACTGCAGGATATTTGAATTTAAATACCGTTTTCTGAAGTCAAAAAATGAAATAATATTTACAATTACCGCAAGCAGATTTCTTCATTCAATGGTAAGAGCTGTAATTGGCTGTGCTCTCGATATAGGAAGAGGAAAATCAGATCCGGAGCTTACAGAAAAATTAATCTTAAAGGGAGAAAAATTCAGAATTCACTATTTACCGGCTAATGCCCTATTTTTAAATAAAATTTATTATTAAAATGAAAACCATCCAGCTTATAATTGCACTGATAATCACATTCAGTTATTCTAAAATTAATTTTGCCCAGGAGTCAACTCAATTCAGAAGGACTGAAGTAATTAACAGGTTTATAAATCAGAATTCAGGATTCAAAAATTCATCGGATTTGAATGATAAAATTAAATTTAAAGAAATAGCTAAAGATAATACTAAATCCCCGATTCTTGGTGCATTGCTTTCGGGTGTAATTCCCGGAGCCGGAGAGTTCTATGCTAAAAGTTTTATAAAGTCTGCTATCTTTTTTGGTCTGGAAGCTGGACTATGGACGGCATATTCTGTTTTTCAGAAAAAAGGAAATGATCAGACTGAAAGTTTTCAGAATTTTGCGGATAATAACTGGGATATTTACAAATACGGCAGATGGCTGAAGGAACAGAGTTTCAGCGGCGCAGATGGTATAGATCTTACTGCCGATAAATATGAGCTCAGGAGAAAGATAAATATTGTGGAAGCTCAGAATTTTTCCCATCAGCTTCCTCCATTCGGCGAACAGCAATACTACGAACTGATCGGGAAATATCAGAATTTTGTCACCGGCTGGGCGGATGCCGATCTTAGCGTTGTCAACAGAAATAATTACGGAAGCTATAAGACTGAGATGTTTATCGGTTATTCCTATGACAGACAAAAAGCAAATGATTACTATAATAAAGGAACAACATCTCTGACACTTGTGGTGCTTAATCATTTGTTAAGCTCTGCGGATGCCGCATGGAGCGTCTCAATGTTCAACAAAGATTTAAAAGTCAAAGCCGGCTTAAAAATGAAAGAGGATCATACTTACTACGGACAGAAAAAAGTTATACCCGTTGCTGAAGTTAAAATTACTTTCTGATTAGACCTGATTTTCAGTCGGAGATAAAAGTAAAATATTTTTTAACATTGAAGTATTCCCTGCATTCAGTCATACTCTGCATTTTGTCTTTTTCAAAAAACCCGTACATTGTTGCTCCGCTTCCGCTCATGGAAGCATATACTGATCCTTTTTGCAGGAGTTCATCTTTTATCTGTTTCAGAGTCTGGTACTTACTGAATACAACTTCTTCAAAATCATTTACAAAGTGATTCTTAAGTTTTAAATCGAAATAATTTATTTCATTAAGAACTGATTCCTTTTCGACTTCCCGGCTCAGACTGAGTTTTTCAAAAGCCCATTTTGTAGAGACATGTAGATTCGGATTGACAATCAGTATATTATAACTCAATCTGAAATTATTAAGAACTTTCATTTTCTCTCCCCTGCCGGATGCGTAACAGGGTTTTAAAACAAGGAAAAAAGGAACATCGCTGCCTAAAGACAGCGCAAGATCAATTATTTTTAATTTGTTGATATCTACATCTATTTGGAAAAATTTTATTAAGAATTTTAAAACAGTTGCCGCATCTGAACTTCCTCCTCCGAGTCCGCCTCCTACAGGTATCATTTTTTTAATATCAATTGTAATTTTATAATAATCCTTAATTTTAAAGTAAGTAAAAAACTTTACGACTGCTTTATAACACAGATTTTCAATGTTAAGCGGAATAAACGATTTATTGGATTTAAGGATAACTGAATTTGTATTTTCAGGATTAGATTCAATCTTAATGAACACATCATCGTGAAGTTTCACAGGATAAAAAATGGTCTCGAGATTGTGGTAACCGTCTTTCCTTTTACCGAGTATCCGCAGACCTATATTTATTTTGGAATAAGATTTTAAATTTGCCGAAAACATGATGATGTGATTTATCACTAATATAACTTATTAATATTTAGATTTTAATTCGTAATATTATATATCGTATGATAATATTTTATTATTTGCAGTGAAGACAGGAAACAAAATCTGAAGGGATCAGTTAAAATTGAATTAAAAAAGAAAGAATCTGAAATTTGATATGGAAATAAAAATATCCTGATGAAAGTTAAATTTTCATCAGGATGATTAATTTTAATAAGCCCATTTAAGAAGAATTGAACCCCAGGTATAACCCGCTCCGAAACTTGACAAAATAAGATAATCACCTTTTTTGACTTTTCCGTTTTTCCAGTATTCTGAAATACAGGTCGGGATTGTTGCTGATGTAGTATTGCCGTATTTATGAATATTTACCATGACTTTGTCCATTGAGATTCCCATTCTTTCGGCGCAGGCTGTAATAATTCTCATGTTTGCCTGATGAGGCACGAGATAAGAAATCTGATCGGCAGTGATATTATTTTTTTCCATAATTTCATATGAAATATCCGCCATTCCCTTTACAGCATCCTTAAAAACGCTTTTGCCGTCCTGATAAACAAAATGCATTCTCTTGTCGACCGTTTCATGAGTCGAAGGATTCAGACTTCCTCCGCCAAGCTGATAAAGATATTTCCCGCCTTCACCGTCAATTCTCATAATCGTATCTAAAATTCCCGAATCCCTGTCTTCAGTAGGTTCAAGCAGTACAGCCCCTGCAGCATCACCGAATAAAATGCATGTGTTTCTGTCTTCCATGTTGGCAATTGCGGACATTTTATCTGCACCGACAACAATTACTTTTTTATGCGTTCCGTTCTGAATAAACTGAATTGCAGTAGTTAATGAAAAAATAAAACCGGAACATGCGGCAAGTATATCAAATCCCCATGCGTTTTTCGCTCCGAGTTCTTTCTGGATAATGCAGGCTGTGGAAGGATACATCATATCGGGAGTTACGGTTGCAACAATTATCAGATCGATTTCCTCAATTCCGATTCCCCTGTTAGACAGCATATCCTGAATTGCCCTGACAGCCATATAAGAAGTCGGAAGCTCCTTATCAAGTCTTCTTCTTTCGCTTATGCCGGTTCTGGTTTTAATCCATTCATCATTTGTATCAAGAAAGTTTTCAAAGAACTTATTGTCAATAATCCTGTCAGGAACATAATGGCCAACTGAAGTTATTTTTGCATTAAAAGGACCTTTGTTTTCCATATATCTTATTCTTTATTCTCCTTTGATTCCTCTAACTCATTTATATTCTCGTCCTGGGAATCGGGTTCTTTATCAGCAACGGCTTTGTCATCGCTTTTATCGTCGGTAAAAGTAAGAGCTTCGCTTCCTTTTTTAAATTTAACTTTTATCTTTTCACCGTCCTTAAGGTTACCTTTCAATATTTCCTCGCTTAAAGGATCTTCAAGATATTTCTGGATTGCCCTTCTTAATGGTCTGGCTCCGAAGTTCTGATCAAATCCTTTTTCCGCCAGAAACTCAAGTGCAGATTTCGAAACGTCTATTTTTACACCCTGCAGCTGAATTCTGGAGAGCAGTCGTTTTATTCCAATATCCACAATTTTCACAATATCACTCTTCTCTAACTGCTTGAATACAATAAGTTCATCTATTCTGTTAAGGAATTCCGGTGAGAAAACTCTTTTCACGGAGTCTTCAATTGTACCTTTGATTTTTTCATAATTTGATTTATTCGTCGGCTCACCGAATCCGAACACTTTATCAAGTTTTAAATCTCTCGTTCCGATATTGGATGTCATGATAATGATAGTGTTCTTAAAATCTACCTTTCTTCCGAGTCCGTCGGTAAGAACACCGTCATCAAGCACCTGCAGTAGAATATTAAATGTATCAGGATGAGCTTTTTCAATTTCATCCAGTAAAACCACGGAATAAGGTTTTCTCCTGACTTTCTCTGTTAACTGACCTCCTTCTTCATAACCGACATATCCCGGAGGAGCTCCTACAAGCCTTGACACATTAAATTTTTCCATATATTCACTCATATCTATTCTTATCAGAGAATCTTCCGTATTAAATAAAAATTTTGCAAGCTGTTTGGCAAGTTCGGTTTTACCGACTCCGGTAGGTCCCAGAAATACAAACGACCCGATAGGTCTGTTAGGGTCTTTTAATCCTGCCCTCGCTCTTCTGATGGCTTTTGAAATATTAACAACGGCTTCATCCTGTCCGATAATGACTTCCTTCAGATACTCTTCCATCTTTACAAGTCTCTGAGACTCGGCTTCAGCAATCTGATTTACGGGAATACCCGTCATCATGGCTACAACATCCGCCACATTCTGTTCTGTTACTTCATAAATCATGCTCTGGGATTTTATTTCCCAGTCTAATTTCATTTGCTCAAGATCCGAGAGTGATTTTTTTTCATTATCTCTTAATCTTGCTGCCTCTTCATAATTCTGATTTTTTACAACCTGATTTTTAAACTGTCTTATCTTTTCTATTTCAGCTTCAAGATCCACAATTTCTTTCGGAACGATAATATTGGAAAGATGAACTCTCGAACCGGCTTCGTCCATTACATCTATTGCTTTATCCGGTAAAAATCTGTCAGTAATATATCTGTCACTCAGCATGACAGTTTCTTCAATGGCTTTATCGGAATATTTAACATTATGATGTTCCTCATATTTGCTTTTGATATTTGTAAGTATCTGAACAGTTTCATTTACTGTAGTAGGTTCAACCATAATTTTCTGAAATCTTCTGTCAAGAGCTCCGTCTTTTTCAATATACTGCCTGTATTCATTCAGGGTAGTAGCTCCAATACACTGAAGATCTCCTCTTGACAATGCAGGCTTGAAAATATTTGATGCATCAAGCGATCCGCTTGCTCCTCCCGCTCCGACAATTGTGTGAAGTTCGTCAATGAAAAGAATTACATCCTTTGCTTTTTCAAGTTCATTCATTACTGCCTTCATTCTTTCCTCGAACTGACCTCTGTACTTTGTACCTGCCACCAGTGCTGCCAGGTCTAATGTGACTACTCTTTTGTTGTGAAGGACTCTGGAAACATTTTTATTGATAATTCTCAGCGCAAGTCCTTCAGCTATTGCTGTTTTCCCGACGCCGGGTTCTCCTATAAGCACGGGATTGTTCTTTTTCCTTCTGCTTAAGACCTGAGCGACTCTTTCAATTTCTTTTTCTCTGCCGACAATCGGATCAAGTTTGTTTTCCATTGCCATCTTCGTGAGATCTCTGCCAAAGTTATCAAGGACAGGGGTTTTGCTTCTGTCCTGTTTTTTTTCCGAACCGGGTTTTGGCGAAGGCTGATTTCCGGTTGGCTTTCCGCTGAGTATATTTAGAAGTTCAGCTTTAACGGCTTCATAATTTATATTGAACTGATGCAGAATCTGTGCTGCAAGATTATCATCTTCACGCAGGATAGAAAGGAGAAGATGTTCCGTTCCGATAACATCTGATTTAAAAAGCTTGGCTTCGAGGTAAGTTATTTTTAAAACTTTTTCGGCTTGCTTTGTTAGAGGAATGTTTCCGACCGTTAATGTTCCCCCTGCCATTCTTACAGTATCCTCAATTGTTTTTTTTATTTTGAACCCATCAGCTCCCAGATTTTTAAAAATCTTAATAGCTATACCTTCACCTTCCCTGATTATTCCCAAAAGAAGGTGCTCCGTACCGATATAATCGTGACCAAGCCTTATGGCTTCTTCCCTGCTGAGTCTGATTACATCCTGCACTCTGTTTGAAAAGTTACTGTCCATTTATAATAATCCTTGTTTTAATTTATACAAAATAATTTTTGGGAAATTACTTTATATATGCTCTAATTTTTTTCTTTAATATATTAAATAGATTAATTTTTCAGCTAACAATTATGTCAAATTTTTAATGCTCAACTTATATTCTATTATTGCTTATTTCAAGTCCTGAATATATAACTTCATATCATCGGAATTTTAATTTGCTTCTTCTTTCCTGCTGCAGTATTGCTGCAATACTCCGGCGATTCTGTTTGCAACTGTTATTGCATCATTGTTTTCAATGTCCATTCTCTGGATCATATGAACAAGTTCGCCGTTTTTTAATAATGCCACCTGAGGTGAAGAAGGGACAATTCCCGTGAAATATTTTCTTGCTTCGTTCACAGCGTCTTTTTCCATCCCGGCAAATACAGTAATAAGGTTATCGGGCAGTGAGTTATTGTCTTTAGCCCATTTTATCGCACCGGATAATCCCGGTCTCGCTTTTCCGGCAGCACAGCCGCATACTGAATTTACGAAAACAAGCGTAGTGCCGCTTTTACTTAATTCATTATTTACCTCTTCCGGCGTGTAAACTTCCTTAAATCCGATTTCTGTTACTTCATCTCTCATTGGCTGAACCATTACAGGATCGTACATTTATTTTTTTTCCTTTATTTATTTTTTAAAAAATTGTTTTTATATGAAATCACTTAACTGTTTTTAAGAATCTGTCAAACCAGGACTTCCTTAAATCTGATGTTTCTTTTTTATTCTTCTTAAGATAATGATCTCCGCCTTCTATTAATCTCAGTTCACAGTCAATACCTGCTGAAACAAGTTTATGATACATATCCACTGAGTCCTGAAATGATATTTTATCGTCTTTAGTTCCATGTATCAGCAGAACATGAATGTGTCTGTTAATTTTTTCAAAAAAATGGACAGCCGATCTTTCTTTTTTTCCTGATATAAATTCAGCTTCGCTTCCTGTTCCGAAAAGCTTTCTGTACTGACCGGAAAGCCCTCCCCTGCTCTCTTCACTCCTTGACAGATCCGCCAGACCTGATATAATAACTGCACATTTTACGGCAGAACTTGTTGTCAAAACTTTATATGTCATCATACCTCCCCTGCTCCAGCCTTCCATTCCTATATTTGAACTGTCGCAAGCCGGTATTTCATCTGCAAGTGAAATAAGATTCAATACGTCATTTACGTCACTTCCTCCGAACTCGTCATTCTCCCTGTAATTTGAAGCAAGAACAGTATAACCCCATGAAGCAATCTCTCCGAAAATCCCTTTTGCCAGAAATTCATCTATCAATCCGTCTTTACCGATTCCGCCCCGATTCCAGATGATCAGGGGAAGTTTTTTATGCAAATTAACGGGAGATGCAAAATATCCCCGGACTTTCAGTCCGTCAGATTCATAGAAAATCTTTTTAACAATTGTACTTTCATAAACTTCATTTCCCCAGCCGCTAATAATCAGTTTTTTCTGTAAATCATTCAATGACAGATCTTCTTCAGATATTATCATTTATTTTCTTCAGCTTCGTAAAATTTGTAGTATCCCAGCTTAAGATCAAATTCCTGTCCGACTTTGTACATTTTATCGTTTTCAGACGGAACAATGTTCTCAATTTTGATTTTTGCCCAGCATCCTCCGTCATATTCCATTATTTTTGCATCATATAATTCCTTGCCGTTATACTCTACCCTGTATGTTTTATCCTTTTCAGGAGCATTTCTTAAAATATGTGTATGCTTCATTCAGTTATTTTTTTGTAATTTAACTAAAAGAATATTTTCTTTTTAGTCAAAGTAACGGTTATCCGTAAAAATTTTTCCGTCCCTAATTAAATGCCGGAATTCAGCAAACTGAATTCAGGTATTATTAACACTGTGCAGCAGTGACAGTAATTCTTATATAAAATACAGAAAATAGAAATTAAATGTTTAATTGAGACTGTCTCCTGCATAACAGGAATATTATCTGCTTATTTTTTTTTAGAGATTATTTTGAAAATCGGCTATTGCATTGATTTATATTGACAGAAATAACTCAAAATCTCATATATAAGTTGATATTGTATACTTATTAGTATATTTTTGCTTACAGATTAACAATACACTTTTAAGTCCGAGAAATATTTTTCCCTTAAAGTTAAAAAATTAAATTTCCTCAATTTGAGATCATATCATAACAGATATTTTTACTTTGCATACATAATCTTTACATTTTTTTATTCTCATTTGCTTTTTTCGGATGCAGGAACTTATTACAATTCAATTTCCACATCCAGCCCGTTATTTATTACTGATTTAGAAAACAGGATCAGAAGTCCTTATACAAGAATCTCCTATGATAGTTTTGATGAAACTAATATTGCAAATTATGCATCAATAAATAACGGAAACGGGACGAGATCCGTGTTTTGCGTTTATACAGGATACGAATATATCTATACCGGAACATTCAGCTGGGGTACAATGAGCCGTGAGCATACATGGGCTCACAGCTGGATGCCTTCTTTTCCTTCAACAAGCGTTGATCAGTATTCCGATCAGTATCAGTTATTTCCTACTCATCAGAATAACGCTAACGGAAGAAGAAGCAATCATCCGTTCGGGATTGTAACAAATGTAACTTATCAGTTTCTGAACGGCAAATTAGGCACAAATAATCTCGGACAGGTCGTTTATGAACCGAGAGATGAACAAAAGGGAGATGCCGCCAGAGCTTTGCTTTATATGTGTCTGAGGTACGACGGAATTTCAGGTTATACATGGAATTTCAACTGGCTGAATAGTTCGAGACTTCCATCCTTAGGTGAAGCTCCGCAGGATTTAAATCTTCTACTCAACTGGTGCAGGCAGGATCCTCCGGACAAATGGGAAATCGAAAGATCAAATTATGTTCAGTCAATTCAGCAGAACAGAAATCCGTTTACTGATCATCCTGAGTATATGAATTTTATTAATTTTAATGATCTTACAAAACTTAATCCTGTTTATGCTACCGAACCGACAAATTATTTTACATCATTTTCATCTCTGACTTCCTCCAACAGCATTCAACTGAGCTGGAATGATGCTGCAGGAGCACAGCTTCCTTCAGGTTATCTTATCATTGCATATAATAAAAACAACTATTTTTTACCTATAGACGGAAACGTTTTATCAAATGACACAAATCTTTCCGACGGATTTGCCTGTATCAATATTCCTTATTCAGCTGCTGACAATTTTACCTTTAATAATCTGCAGTTAAACAAAACTTATTATTTCACGGCATATTCTTATAACGGCTCCGGAAATCAGATTAATTATAAAATCGACGGATCTTTTCCCCAGACTAATTCATATGTTCCGGGAACACTTGCGGCAGAGCCGACAAATTATGCTACAAATTTCAATCCGGGAAGTGTAACAGCAAGTTCAGTTCAGGTAAACTGGACAGATGCCCTGCCCGGATTGCAGATTCCTTCAGGGTATCTGATAGTTGCGAACAACAGTAATTTTTTCACAACTCCTGCAGACGGCACGGCTTATTCAGATGATACAGATCTTGCAGACGGTTATGCTGCGGTAAATGTAAATTATAATGCGGCCGACACTTATACTTTCAGCGGATTGTTTTCAAATACGAATTATTATTTCAGGATTTATTCTTACAACGGAAGCGGTACGCTCATTAATTATAAAACAGATGGAACAGTTCCGAATTTAAACGCACTTACCGCAGGCTCATCAAATAATTTCACTTCCGTACTTTTGGATAATTTTAACAGAGCAAACAGCAATTCACTTGGAAACACATTAGATCCTGATATTCTTCCATGGCAGGAAACCGAGACTGTAAGCCCGACATCCATTGCACTAAGCAGTAATAAAATCAAATCGGGAAGTACAACAGCAGGAAGAGAATTTGCATTTGTAAATGCAGGCAATCTAGGTGATTATCCCGTTCAGTACAGAAATTCTTCCTCTGAATTAGTCTGGGCAGTTAATTTTAAAAACACCCGACTGGATCCTTCCGGATTTGATAACAGTAATTACGGAATTGCATTTGTTATAGGCAAAACAACTACTGATATCACAACCGGAAACGGTTATGCAGTTGTTCTCGGACAAAGCGGAAGCGCTGATGCAATACGTCTTGCCAGATTCACCGGAGGCATAAATGCAAATACGAAATTTACTAATATCATTTCAGGAGGCGATTATGCAAATCAGTATCTTAGCATTAAAATAGTTTACAATCCAGCAGGTGATCTCTGGTCTCTTTATGCTGACAGCAGTTCAGCCGGATTCCCTCAGACAAATCCTTCTAATACACAGACACAGATCGGATCTGCTTCAGAAAGCTTGTATACTTCTACCGGACTTCCGTATCTCGGCACTTTATGGAATCATGCTTCAGGAGCATCAGATTCAGCGGTTTTCGACGATATTTATATTCCTGGTTTCTTGAATACAACACTGAATCTGACTGCAGTTATTGAAGGATTTTATAATTCTGCTGCCGGAAAAATGAATATAAAGGATACTGTAAAAGTTTATTTAAGAAATGCTTCTTTTCCTTTTGCTGTTATGGATTCTGCTAAGTCTGTTCTGGATTCAGTTTCACTTACGGGATCTTTTGTATTCAATAAAATTGTTTCAGGAAATTATTACATTGAATTGCGGCACAGGAATTTTATCGAAACCTGGAGCAAACTGGCGATAAGCATTACAGCAGGAGGAACTTTCTCTTACAACTTTTCGGATTCAGCTGCTAAAGCTTACGGAGATAATCAGGTATTTAAAACAAATAAATTTTGCCTGTACAGCGGAGATGTTAATTCAGACGGCATCATAGATGTATCAGATCTCAGCATTATTGATAATGACATAAATAACTCTGTGTCAGGTTATATTGCAACAGATCTTAACGGAGACTACTATGCTGACGCTTCTGACGGTTCTATTGCTGATAATAATGTAATTAATTCTATTATCACAATTAGACCCTGATATATTTCACAATCCTAAATTCCCCAATAATTATTTTAAAGGACCTGTTCAAAAAATTAATTGAAGGAAATTCTTTATCCGGTTTCCTCTAAAATCTGCTGAATGACAGATTTCAAATATTAATAAGTTTTTTAAAAAAATTTTATATAAAATTAAAATACAAAATCATGAAAAAATTCAGGTACCTTTATTTACTGTTAATTTTATTTTTAACTGTATCAGATTCATTTTCTCAGTACAAACTCAGACCGGCATTTCCAAATCTTCCTGTTTTCAGCTATCCTATAGAGATGATTCCGGCAAATGACGGTTCAAACCGCCTTTTCGTTTTACAGCAGAGAGGATTGGTTTACGTTTTCAATAATTCTTCCACAGTCAGCACGAGAAAAACTTTCCTTAATCTGAGCGGTAAAGTTTCACCTTCGGGAAGTGAACTCGGACTATTAGGAATTGCACTTCATCCGAATTATGCTTCTAACAGATATCTGTATGTCAATTATACATTTGACAGTGCAGGAAGCGGCAGCGGCTCATGGTCCAGAGTATCAAGATTCACTGCAAGCTCAGTCAATCCTGATACTGTGCTGCTTAATACGGAATTAATTTTAATGACTTTATCACAGCCGTTTTCAAATCACAACGGCGGCAAGGTTGCTTTCGGTCCGGACGGTTATCTTTATTTATCTTTCGGAGACGGAGGTTCGGGCGGTGATCCTAACGGAAACGGTCAGAACAGATCCGTATTACTCGGAAAAATTCTGAGAATCAATGTGGACTCTGCAGCTTCCGGAAAAAATTACTCAATCCCTGTGACAAATCCTTTTTACGGAAATTTATCCGGTTATAAAGAAGAAATTTATTCTTACGGGATGAGAAATACATGGAAATTCAGTTTTGACGATCTGAACGGAAAGCTTTGGGCGGGAGATGTCGGGCAAAATCTTTATGAAGAGATAGACATAATTGAAAGCGGAAAGAATTACGGCTGGAATAAAATGGAAGGATACCATTGTTACGGAACCTGCGATACAACCGGTAAAGGATTTACAAGACCTGTTTGGGAATATTCACATTCACTCGGATCTTCAATTACAGGCGGATATGTGTACCGTGGATCACTTCTTCCCGGACTTTACGGAAAATATATTTACGGGGATTACGGAGCAGGGACAGTATGGGCTCTGACTTATGATTTCATAAATCCAGCGACCAATATTCAGTTACAGGATACTAATTTCCTCATTTCATCTTTCGGCTTGGACAATAATAAAGAAGTATATGCATTAAGTTATTCAAGTACAAACGGACAAATTTATAAAATTGTCAATACATCCGTAATTACTCTGAATCTGAAAGCAGCTATCCAGGGCTTTTATGACAATACTACAAACAGAATGAGCATAAAAGATACTTCCAGAATTTATCTCCGTTCTAATGTCTCGCCTTATCAGTTAATTGACTCTTCAGTCACATTAATGGACTCTGTATCATTAAGCGGGCTCTGCTTTTTTAATAATGCTCCGACAGGAACATATTATATTGTTGTCAAACACAGAAACGGCATACTGACCTGGAGTAAAAACAACGGAGAAAATTTAGTTAAAGGCTCGCTGATAAATTATGATTTCACTAATGACAGTTCAAAAGCATACGGAAACAATCAGATCAGAAAAGGAAACATTTACTGCATTTACAACGGAGATGCCGATCAGGACGGAACTATTGACGCTACTGATGTCAGTCTCATTGATAACGGCGCTACGAACGGATTATCAGGATATGTATCCACTGATTTAACAGGAGATAATTTCGTAGATGCAGAAGATCAGTCAATTGCGGATAATAACAGTCTTAATTCCATAAGCGTTATTAATCCCTGATAAGATTTTTATTACTCAATATAATGCCCGCCGGCTCTGTGTCTGCGGGCATTTTTTATTTTCTGAATTCGTACAGAATTATACCGGCGGCGACTGCAGCATTCAGAGATTCGCATCCCGAATATCCTTTTATACGGAATTTTGTATAATTCTTATTTCCGGAAATTGAATCTGAAATACCGTTAGCTTCATTCCCGAAAACAATGAGATAATTTTCGGAGTCAGATTTTTTAAAATCGGATAAATTCTTATCGGCATTTAAGTGAGAAAGTAAAATTCTGAAATCTCTTTTTCTGTAATTTTCAATTTCATCTTCGAGATACAATTCATTTCTTATTTTTAAAAAGAAAATTGAACCCTGTGAAGATCTGATGACTTTAGAATTATAGATGTCAACTGAATTTTTACTTATGATCAGTTCGTCAGTCCCGAACCAGTGACAGGCTCTGATGATAGTACCCAGATTCCCGGGGTCACTGATATTATCAATTGCTATGATTAATTTCTTTGAAAGTCCGGTGATCATCATATCTTCCTGTTGATTCATATCAGGTCTGGAGACTAATCCGATTATTCCCTGTGAATTTACTGTTTCAGATATCCGGCTGAACTTCCTTTCGTCAAGAATTTCAATATCTGCCGAATGATCCGAATTTTTAATCTTATCAATCGCAGATTCATTTTCAAAATCTTCCCGCACATAGATTTTTTCAAGAAGGTTTTTGTAATTTTCTGATTTAAGACATTCTTCAATGAGGTGAACACCTTCGATCAGAAACTGATTATATTCATCACGGTACTTTTTGTGATGAAGCTTTTCCAGATATTTAATGTCACTTATATTCAAATTTCCCCTCTGTATTCTACATAATTTTTTTCCGTCTCATAAAGCTTTATTGAATACAGTTTTACATTTTCTCTTTTCACCTTATCGGCAAGGACATTCCAGAAGATCACAGCCATGTTTTCAGTAGTGGGAATAATTCCCTTAAACATATCCGTTTCGTTCAGAAATTTATGATCAACTTTGTCCAGGATCTCCTCGCCTATTATTTTTTTCAAAAGCTTGAGATCCATAACATAATTGCTTTGTGAATCGGGAGTGCCGGCAAGAGTTACTTCGATGTAATAATTATGTCCGTGGAAGTTGTTGCATTTTCCGAATATCTCTTCGTTTTTTTCCTGAGACAATCCCTTGTTTTCTAATTTGTGCGATGATGAAAAGTGTTCCTTGCGGGTGATGTAGATCATAATGTTTTTTAGGCAAAAATAATTTTTAAAACGCAATATTAAAATGCACTAAAAACCGAACGTTAAAATTATTCTAACATCAGATCAAAATGTTTAGTATAAAACTAATTTAAAATTTCAGATTGAAAATTTTGCACGGATATGAATTGTCCTTTACTCCGCTGAAAATTATTTCAAGGGTAATCCCGGGGAAGGACTATTCAGGGAGCCGGTTCAAATATTTACGAAGTGCACAATTCATTAATTTGTGCTGCATAATGCGAATTACCTTTCACAAAGAAAGAACATTATGCCTGAGTTACATATATTTACACAATGACAGTTTATTTTTTCATATATTTGTAAAGAAAAATTACATTTTTCAAATTTATTTCTGAAACCTGATTACCGTAATTCAGTCATAACTTATTGAAGGAAGAAATATTGCCGATTGGTTTTGAATTTTACTTACAATATTTATTTTAACATATATCTTGTTCCTGAAACTTATTATTTTAACAACCGTTAACAAAAACTGATACTAAACCGGAAAAAAATTAATGAAAAAAATCATCACCCTTTCTCTCTTTATCTTATCAAATGCAATTTACGGAAACGCTCAGGAGACATTAGATCTGAATACTGCTATCAGAACTGCGATCAGAAACAATAATACAGTTTCGACTCTTGAGAAATCACTGGAAATACAAAAGCTTTCGACAAAAACATCAAGAGGCAATTTGTTTCCGTCTCTGAGTTTAAGCGCTTCCTGGAGCAGGAACAATACATTTTCCGAAGGATCAACCAGATTTGAGAACGGAGTACCGATTACTCTTTCCAAGCAGAACACATGGTTAAGTAATTTCGGATTGGGATTGAATTCACAGGTCGTATTATTCAATGGATTTTCAAATTACGAACAGATTGATTTATCCAGGGAAAATGAAACTGCCGCAATCATAAGTCTTGATAAAGAAAAGTATGATATTATTTTCAGAGTAACTGCAGCATACTTTGACCTGCTGAAAAAAGATAAAATAGTGCTGGCAAACAAGGACAACCTGAAAGATTCGCAGATACAGCTTGACAGAATAAAGGAATTTATGAATGTTGGAAAAAGAACTATTGCTGATGTTTATAAGCAGGATGTACAGGTTGCTCAGAATGAGCTTGCAACCGAAAGGTCAATAAATGAACTCAATAAAAGCAAAGTTGACCTGTTATTTGCAATGAATGACGATATGAACAGGGATTTCAATATTTCCGAAAGCAGTGTAGACATAAATCTGACTGAATCCGATCTGCAGACAATTCTGGACAGAAACTCAAACACAGAAGTACTGCTGAACAGAGCGCTTGAAAAAAGATATGATTACAAATCTTCTCTTCAGGACATAAAAATTAACCAGGTTCAGCTGAATATTGACAACAAGAATCTTTATTTTCCAACAATATCCGCATTTTCAAATTATAATCTTAATTCTTCCAAAATAGGTGATATTACAGATTCAAGAACATTTTCTTTCGGCTTACAGTTAAGCTATTCAATTTTTCAGGGTTTTAAACTTGACACAAAAAGACAGACAACTGAAATTAATATAAAGCAAAAGAGGGATTTGCTGGCGCAGCTGCAGCAGCAGATCCGAAGCGAGATAAGAAAATCTTATCTTGATCTTCAGACAGCTAAAAAACAAATAGAAATACTCAACCGCAATATTATCTCAGCCGAACAGGATAAACTTTTATCTGAAGAAAACTACAGGGTCGGCGTGGGGACTTTAATAGATGTTCAGACTGCAAGTACAAAACTGAATACTCTTAAAATCGACAGGATCAACGCTTACTATGATTTTTTGCTTGCTGAAAGAAAACTTATATATTATACAGGCGATCTGAGTTACTGAAAACAGTATTAATTAAAATAAAAATTTAAATAACAATGTCGGAAACCAGTACTCCATTACAAACTCCATCGGTCCAGTCTCCGGTGAATATGAAAAAGAAGAAAAAGAAAAGCAGAAAAAAACTTTTGTGGATATTAGGATTGCTCCTTGCTGCAATTATTGTAATAGCTGTAGTGATCTCCAGTAAAAAGGAAAATCTCATTACAGTTCAGACTGAAAAGATCAAGACAAGAAACATTACGCAGATCGTAACTGCAACCGGCAAGATACAATCGGAAACAGAAGTCAATATCAGCGCTGAAATAAGCGGAGAAATAGTTTCTCTTCCATTTAAGGAAGGTGATGAAGTAAACAAGGGTGATCTGCTTGTAAAAATTAAACAGGATGCTTTCGCACCGCAGCTGCTTGAACAAAATGCCGCAATAAAAGTGGCTGAAAGTAATTTAAAAACCAGTGAAGTCAATCTCAGAAAGTTTGAACTTGAGCTTCAGCGTATTAAAGAACTCTACAATAAGGGTCTTGCTTCACAGAGCGACCTTGATAATGCACAGCTGAATTATGATCAGACCCTGGCACAGATAAATACAAACTCCGCTCAGATAAACCAGCAGAGGACAGGGATGTCTAAAATTAAATATGATATTTCCAAAACGACAATTTATTCTCCGATAAACGGAACAGTTACTCAGCTGAATAATGAAACAGGTGAAAAAGTACTTGGTACGATTTCAAATCAGGGATCTCAGATAATGACTATATCAGATCTTTCTAAAATGGAATGCCAGGTTGAGGTTGGTGAGACTGATGTAACGCTTGTAAATATCGGTGATACTGCAAAAATTCAGATAGATGCCTTTCCTGATAAGATCTTTACGGGATATGTTTATGAAATCGCCAATACGGCTAAATCCAAAGGAATCGGTACGCAGGATGAGGTTGTGAATTTCGTTGTAAAAATAAGAGTAATTAACAATGATGTCGAACTAAGACCGGGAATGAGCTGTACTGTTGATATTGAAGTGGAAAAAAAGATGAATGTTCTTTCTGTTCCGATACAGTCTGTTACGACCAGAGAAGAGTTTAAAGGTAACGGAATGTCTGAAGGTTCTGATAATGAAAATCTGAAAAGAGAATCAGAAGAAAAGCAGTCAAAAAAAATCAAACCTAAAGAAGTTGTATTTATTATTGACAATAACTCTGCCAAAAAGACAGAAATAAAAACCGGAATTAGCGATGATTCTTACATTGAAGTTACTGAAGGAGTTAAGGAAGATCAGGAAGTCGTAAAAGGAACATTCAAAGCAATTAACAAAGAACTTGAAGACGGCTCAAAAGTTAAAGTTGATAACGAAATCAAGAAAAAGAATTTCAAAACTGATGACGGCAATTAAAATTAAAAAAAGTAATACTAAAGACTGATGGAAAATAACTCCCCGGAAGAAAAAAAAATACTTATCGAACTTAAGGAAATTGTAAAACTGTATATAATGGGTACTGAGGAATTGTATGCATTAAATGGTATTACCACTAATATTTATAAGAATGATTATGTTGCCATTATGGGACCTTCAGGTTCCGGTAAATCCACGTTAATGAATATCATAGGATGCCTTGATTCACCGACTTCCGGTGAATACCACCTTAACGGTAAAAATGTAAGTGAAATGGATGACGACGAACTTGCCGAGATTAGAAATATTGAGATCGGTTTTGTATTTCAGACCTTTAACCTGCTTGCAAGAAGTGATGCTTTGCATAATGTCGAGCTGCCGTTAATTTACAGGGGAATTTCAAAAGCTGACAGAATAGAAAGAGCTGAAGAAGCATTATTCAATGTCGGGCTATCGGACAGAATGAAACATAAGCCGAATGAGTTATCAGGCGGTCAGAGGCAGAGGGTGGCCATTGCAAGAGCGCTTGTAAACAAGCCTTCAATAATTCTTGCCGATGAACCGACGGGAAATCTTGATTCAAAAACCGGAGAAGAAATAATGGGTCTTCTGGAAGAATTGAACAGGAAGGGCAATACGATTATTATTGTAACACATGAAGAAGACATTGCACATCATGCTCACAGAGTGATTAAAATAAGGGATGGTCTAATTGAAAGTGATACACTAAGTGAAAAAGGATCAAAAATCAGACAGAAAAGTGAAATTTTATTATAATTTTAAAACCGAATGAATTTTCTTCTCGAAATTAAAGAAAACCTGCTCATCTCATACAAAGCTATTACGGCAAATAAGCTACGGTCTTTCCTTGCTACTCTCGGTATTGTTATCGGAATTACTTCCGTAACACTTATGCAGACTGCAATAGAAGGAATCAACAGGGCATTTGAAAAAAGTATTTCTTCCGTAGGAGCTGATGTATTATATGTACAGAAATTTGAATGGTTCGGGAAGGAAGACTGGTCATTTTACAGGAACAGAAAAGACCTGACAATGGCACAGTATGATTTTTTAAAGAAGAATTCTCAGACTGCAGTTGTAATGTGTCCGTCAGTAGGCACAAATAAAGTTATAAAATATAATGACCTCGTGCTTGAGAATGTTTTTGTTGTAGGAACTACTGACGAATACCAGCTTACTTTCGGATCAAATATGGAAGACGGAAGATTCATTACAAGAAAGGAATCTGACGGAGGATATCCAGTTTGCGTAATTGGTACAGATATCAAAAATGCATTTTTTGAAAATACTGATCCGATCGGAAAAACAATCAAAGTCGGGTCGTATTCATTCAGAATTATAGGGGTTGTTGAAAAACAAGGAAGTCTTCTGGGTCTCTTCAGTCTGGATAACAGAATCATCATACCAATAGAAAGATTCTTTCGATTGTACGGCGGGAAAAGGAGTTTATCCATAAATATCAAAGCAGGTGATGTGAAAAATGTTGACGAGACTAAAGAAGAAGTTACTTCAATTATGAGGAAAGCAAGAAAAATTCCCATCGGTGACAAAAATGATTTTGGAGTAAATCAGCAGGAAGCATTCAAAACAACTTTCGAAAGCCTTACTTCTCTTATAAAAATTATAGGGACGCTAATAACTTCTTTATCTTTGATTGTCGGCTCCGTAGGAATTGCTAACATAATGTTTGTATCTGTGAAAGAGAGGACAAAGGAAATTGGAATCAGAAAAGCAATAGGAGCAAAGAGAAGAACGATATTGTATCAGTTCCTGATCGAATCCTGTACAATCTGTCTATTGGGCGGACTGATAGGCATAATGATATCTTTTCCGATAAGTCTTATAATAAATGCCTATGTCCTTCCCACAGCAATGCCTTTATGGGTAATTATACTCGGACTTTTTGTATCGCTGATTTTCGGAGTAATGGCGGGATTCTTCCCGGCTTATAATGCATCAAAGATGGATCCGGTCGAATCTTTAAGATATGAATAAAATCACCTTATGAATTTTACTGAACTAATAAAAATTGCATTAAGCACACTCAGAGCCAACAAACTGCGTGCGGCGCTTACATTGTCAGGTATTGTCATTGGTGTATTTTCCATAATCGCAATAATGACATTGTTAAACGCACTGCAGGCAGGAATTGAAGGCGGTCTCAGTGAATTAGGCAGTAATACATTTCAGATACAGAAGTTCCCTTCCATTCAGATCGGAGGTCCGGGAAGGCAGAGTAAATACAGAAACAGACCGGATATTACATATGAACAGGGATTACGTCTGATGGAAAAATCTACTATGTACAAGTATATTTCTCTTGAAGATTATATCGGCGGAAAGACCATTAAGAACTCAAAGTATTCTACAAATCCCAATCATACAGTCGGAGGCGTAACACCCGAGTATCTTGAGTGCAATAACAGAAATGTCCAGTTCGGTAGGTTCTTTTCTGAAACTGATTTATTAAACAACAACAGAGTTACCGTAATAGGCATGGATGTGGTTGACAAACTTTTCCCGAATACAGATCCGATCGGGAAATATATTACTATTGAAAATAATGAATTTCAGATCATCGGAGTATTTGAAAAAAAAGGAGAGGGATTCGGACAGAGCAATGACAATTTCGCTTTACTCCCTATCACGACAATGCAGCAGATTTACGGTAAGAATAACAGATCTATAAACATTGCGATCCAGGCACCTTCAAAGGATACTTATAATGAAACTGTTGAAAACGTTGTAAGTGTAATGAGATCGATCAGGAAAGACAAACCCGGAGCCGAGGATAGTTTTGAAATTTTTTCAAATGAATCTTTAATAGGTCAGGTAAACAGTTTTACTAAATATTTCAAATACGGTGCCGGTTTCATTTCTTTTATTGCAATGCTTGCAGCCGGGATCGGGATCATGAACATTATGCTTGTTTCTGTAACCGAGAGGACCAAAGAAATCGGAATCAGAAAAGCCGTTGGCGCAAATAACAGAAGCATACTTACTCAGTTTTTAATTGAAGCTGTTATTCTCTGTGAACTCGGCGGTCTTATCGGAATTTTGCTCGGACTAATAACCGGAAATCTTCTCGGTATTTATCTCAGCAGTCCTGTTGTAATACCTTATGACTGGGTAATAATTGGTCTTTTAGTCTGTTCGGTTGTAGGAATTATTTTCGGAGTTTATCCTGCGTACAAAGCTGCAAAGCTTAATACCATTGACGCTCTCAGATACGAATAAACTCTGATCCTTGTGCAGTAATATCACTTATGAAATTTTTCATATCTTTGTTTTCCAGAAAATCCCGAAGTTCATTGAGTTTTAAAAGACCCTGTTTTATTTTTTCAATCATTTTCTCGTCAGTCCTTTTTTCGTAAATATATGAATAACTTCCCAGTACCTGCAGTAATCTTATAAATGCAAAATTATAAAAATCTTTCCTGAATTTGTGATCATCATAATTGATAAAATTTTTAAGATTTTCTTCGTAATATGACTCCAGAAGTTTTCTTTCTTCTATATTTAAATCTGCACTTCCGGAGTAAAGAAAAGAAACCAGATCATAAAGCAAAGGTCCTTTCCTTCCCGACTGATAATCGATGTAATAAAACTTCTGATCTTTTATCATTATATTTCTCGGCTGAAAATCACGGTATAGAAAAAAGTCATTCGAAGAGTTTCTGATTATATCTGAACAAAACACTGTTATTCGTTCAATAAGATTATCCCCATTAAATCCGGTATAAAATTTCTTCAGAAAATAATTTCTGAATTTATTGAAATCATCTCTAAGCACCGATTCATCGAACAATTCCGTTTGATAGCAAAAAGAATAATCTATTTTATTGCCCGGGATTATCTGAAACTTTATCAGATCCGACAAAGCTTTTTTATAAAGTGTTAGTTTATTTACGGGATCAGTAACTGACACAGCTGCTTTCAAAGTCAGGTCACCGAGATCTTCTTCTATGTAAAACAGTTTGTCGTCAGAGAATCCTAAAATTTCAGGAACATTAAATCCGAGTTCAAGAAATGTCTCACTGAATTTAATAAAAGCAAGGTTCTCTTTTGGATTTTCATTATAAATGCCGATGTATGTATGCCCGCCGGCATTTATTCTGTATATTTTCCTTTCGGAGGCATCTGCTCTGAGCATTTTTACTGAATCAATGCTCAAGCCTGTTTTTCCGAAAATCAGCCCCTGAAATGAATTTAAGATTATTTCTTTTAGATATGACATTCTTATTTTATCAGTAAATCCGATAATGCTGATTTTACATCAGGAAATTTGAATCTGAAACCTTCTCTGATTAATTTATCCGGAAAAACTTTCTGACCCGTAAGCAGGTTCCAGGAAAACTCACCTGCTGCAAGTTTCATCATAAATCCGGGTACAGGCAGAATAAATAAAGTTTTTTTAAAACCGGCGATCTTCTCAGAGAATTCTTTATTTCTGACTGGTTCAGGTGAAACAGCATTTACAGGTCCGTATATATTTTTGTTTTCGATTGCATACAAATATGCTTTTACAATATCATCAATATGTATCCATGAAAACCATTGCCTGCCATTACCCTGATAAGTACCTGTGAAAAATTTAAACGGTAAAAGCAGTTTTGGCAACGCGCCTTCAGTTTTATCGAGGACAATTCCTGTTCTTATGCAAACCACCCTCACTCCGTGATCCGCAGCAGCGAGCGCTTCATTTTCCCAGTCTTTGCATACATCAGCGAGAAAGTCTGTTCCTGTTTCGGATTCTTCTGAAACAATTTCATCCTTTTTATCTCCGTAAATGCCAATCCCTGAAGCGCTGATCAGAGATTC
>JAFDZQ010000035.1 GCA_018266895.1 Bacteroidota bacterium | reverse complement strand
TTGTATCAGACTATGGATTCGCAGTATAATAAAAACTTCCTTGAGAATCTGAAGGCAAACTATGGTCTAAATGAAATATCCCTTACTGAAGTTTTTTCTAACAATAACGGTGAACTTCTTTACAGGCTTGATCAGATCAGATAATAAAAATCCATCAGCAAAATCATCCGAATATTTTTTTGAAATCCTATCTTTTTTTAAATTTTGGTATATTACAACCCAATCAAATAAATGATAAGTTGAATCAGACAAAAATAGAAATTCTGGACAAGGGATTCATTCAGGTAATTGACAAACTGGGAGATGACCTTACCGTAGTAAATTCAGCACGCGTTTCTTTCGGAAAAAGAAAGGAGAAGTATGATGATAATGACAGAAAATTAGTAAAATACCTGGCTAAAAACAAACACTGGTCTCCGTTCAGACATATGCTTGTCCAGTTCCATGTTAAAGCTCCCGAGTTTGTTATGAGACAATGGTATAAGCATGTAGTTGGAATTGAAACGACTTCTTCTTCCTCAGCAAAGGATCATGCCTGGAATGAGATCAGCGGAAGATATGTTCCCGTGACGGATTTTTATGCGCCTGATAACTGGAGAAAACAGTCTGAAGACAATAAGCAGGCTTCTCAGGGAAGTATTGAAGATCAAAATGCAGCAAAGGAGACTTTTGAATCTGTAATGAGATTTGTTCTTGATTCTTATCAGAAACTTCTTGATCTGGGAGTCGCAAAAGAACAGGCGAGGATGATACTTCCTCTGAATCAGTACACTGAAGTGTACTGGACTGCTTCATTTCAGGCGATAATGAATTTTATAGACCTTCGAGATGAATCCACGGCTCAGTGGGAAATCCAGCTCTATGCAAAAGCAATGAAAGAACTTATGCTCGGCATTTATCCCGAAACAACCAGAATATGGTTTGAAGTTAACACAAAGTAAGTTCAGTAATACTGATTTTCATTCAGGAATTTTAAAAACAAACTCGGATTATTTCCTTTTCAGTTTACGGAATCGCCGATTGAATCTTTGTCTATCTTACCGGCGGAAAATATGCTTTTAAGTACCTGACCTGCCATGTTAGGATTTTCCTTGAATCTTCTTATTGAGTATTCATACCATCTTTTTCCGAACGGTACATAAACTCTCATCCTGTGACCTTTAACCGTTGCTTCGTCACGAAGATTTTCCCTGACCCCGAGAAGCATTTGAAATTCATATTCATCAGTTTTCAGTCCCATTTCCTTTATCATAATAACTGACTCCTTTATAAGATATTCATCATGAGTCGCTATTCCGCAGTATGCTTTTCTTTCAAATGCAAGCCGGAGTATTTTAAGAAAGTTTTTCCTTATATCGTCTGCATCTTTAAATGCAATCTCTTCCGGTTCTACATATATCCCTTTGCAGATTCTGAAATTTACTTTTGATTCTGATAATTTTAAAATATCTTTTTCGCTTCTTTTAAGATAAGCCTGAATTACTATTCCGACATTATCGTATTCTTTCCTGACAGTTTCAAAAATCTTTATCGTAAGATCCGTGACTGAAGAGTCTTCCATGTCTATTCTCACAAAAATATTATGCTTGTTAGCTTTGTCAAGAATTTCCCTGACAAGTCTGAGACACAGGTCATAGTCTATGTTAAGTCCGAGCATTGTGAGTTTTATGGAAAGATTACAGTTAAGTTTGTTGATGCTGAGAGCTTCAAGTACTTCAAGATTCTCATCTTTGGATCTGACCGCTTCATCTCTTTCTGTAATGCTTTCGCCGAGAACATCCATAGTTGCCATCAGTTTCTTAGAGTTCAGAACTTTAACGGTTTCAACTGCATCAGAAAGTTTATCGCCTGCAATATATTTATTGGCGAAAATCCTGACTAATCCCCTTGGCATAATCTGAATTCCCGGTACAAGTATTTTGTTAAGTATATTCATAGAATTATATTTAAAACAGCATTTAAAAATTTTGTGGATTTATAATTCGCTAATGTTTTTTCTCCCGGCAAAACCATCCCTGATACTGTGCCAGAATTCAATGTCTTCCTCTCCGAGCAGAAAGCAGAGATATACTTCTTCTCCGTTTTCCCTTAAATGAGGAAAATCTATCAGACCTCTTTCAAGATCTTTGATAACTATTCCTTTTCCTGAAATATCCTTAATTAAAGATACAAGTTCTTCAAGTTCCTTTGGATACCTGCCTGTTCCGTTTGGACCGAAACCTCCGAAATATTCATGCTTGTTTATATCGTATCCGATATCGTCAAGCGTTTTTTTTAGATCTTTTATTCTGGAAATTTTGATCTTCATTTCCGGAATCATTTCCCTGGCTTCTGACAATCCGAAATGTTTTCTGTGATACATTCTGCTCCGGTTTTATTCAAAAATAAAAAACTTATTCATTTAATTATACATTCTAATTATGGTATAAAAAAAGACATCCGGATTTTTACGGATGTCTCTTATACTATATAAATCAGCGGTGTCAAAAACTTTTTGCGATGACTGAATAAATGTCTGATTTTTTTCTATGCAGAATAAAATTTAAGATTCTTAAACTAATCGCGTCCTGCCCGGATCCGGTGAAGCAAGCCTTCTCTTTTAAAAGAACATTCTTAAAACTATTTTAACACAGAGGTACAAAGGCACAGAGGAATTATACTTTGAAATTGAAGCTGTCAGAGCTTTGAGACTTTTTGTTAGCAATATTTAGATTTGTTGAGAAAATCTCAAAATGGTGTAAGTCAGGGAGAAGTTTTGTATGCAGACAGTAAGTTTTTCAATAAAATTTATTTTCAAAAAAATTCTGTAAACTCAAATAATAATGGTTTAATAAGGTTTCGGACGATGGGTTTAAAACAACTTTTACAGAAAAATATTTGTAGATTTTTAGAAATATTATAGTTAAGTTTGAATCAATAAACATCCTTGAATCCCCTCCTTTCCCAAGAGGGGAATTCACAAGTAGACCCAACCCTCATTAAATCTGTCTTGCTTATCAAGGATGTTGAATTTTATACTGTACATTTAATCCTTTGAATTGGTATTGCTTATTCTGTTTACCGTAAGGATTATGTCAAATTTACCGTCAGAAGTTTTCAACGCTGATTTCAAATCTGATACTCTTGTTTCAAATTGAAATTCAATATTATCCAGATCATTTGCGTAAGCCATTATTTCCATTTCATCTGTTTGCTGGATTATGTTACGTGAAAGTCTGAACTCGCCGTTTTCATTTATCTCAGCTTTCTCAAACACTTTTCCTGATTCTCCTGAAATATTTATCGCTCTGACTGTTACGTTCCCGTTATTTACGGGGGCATTATTGTCGGAATAGACAACTTTTCCGTAAACATATTCAGGCGTAATATTTTTACCGCTTGATAAAGAATTGTTTGTTTGAAATAAAATGCTTGTCAGCAGAATAATCAATAACAAATTATATTTTTTGTGATTAACCATTATCGTTCACTTCTTAAACATTAATAATTTTTTTTGATTTAAATTTTTTATTGTTTATAGCTTTATCTCCGTTGTTTTGATAGTCCTGGTTTTTCATTTCCCGGATCTGTTTTGAGTTTTTCCAGTAATGATTAAAAAGATCCATCATTCTGTTTGCGAAAGACTCGTTGTTTATTATTATATCTGCATTGTTGTGTCTTGGAACTGTTCTGTCCGGTATATTAATAAAAACTATTTTCTTATCAAATATTGTTATGTTTGGTAGTTCAATTTCAGATATCCTTACAATCTCCCCATACTTTTCGAATTTGCCGCATAATCTGAGTAAATCTTCCAGAGTAGCATCCTTCCTAGAATTGTCCTTAATAATCTTGAAATTCAGATTAGCTTCGTATATTGATTTAATAACTCCGCCGTTCTTAATAAAATTCTTTGCGTTTGTGTCAATTTCCTCTGAAACATATCCTTCAAGTCTTATCATAAACCTTATTTCTTGCTTTGCGGATTTCAGTAACTCGATGAATTTTTCCTGTCTGTGCTTATTGAACCCTCTTATCAGTTCAATATTTACGTTACTGTTTCCGTTTGATTCTTCGGATTTGTACAGCTTCCCGATTTCCGAAAAAATGCTCTTTAGGCTTTCTATGTTTTTCAGATTATTTTGTTTCAGTTCCCGTTCAATTTTATCTGAAATGACTCTCGGATCTATAATCTCGTATTTCAGTATCGTATTTGTCTCTATCTCATTGCAAAATCCCCTTGAGGCAAATGTTTTCAGAACTTCATAAACTGATGTCCTCCTTATATTTGCCTTCTGAGCTATTTCCGAAGCGCTAAGCGCAGATCCCTTAAGCAGTACAAGAAATATCTTTGATTCATATTCTTTAAAACCAACCTGCTGAAGTTTATTTATTAATTCCGCGGTTTGCAATATTGTTGTCTTTTTGTGTTAATGCAATATTGCATTAAATATTTTATTATGTCAATATCTATTTTTATGACTGATAAAAAAATATTTTCCGAAATTCCAGGGCTGTAAATATATTTGACTTCAGTAGTAAAACAAAAAGGCAATCAGAAATCTTCTGAATGCCTTTTAAAATTAAGGAATGATCAAATATTATTTAACTACTATGTTAACCATTTTATTTTTAATTGTAATTACTTTTATAATCTGCTTTCCCATTATCAGCTTCAAAATTTTTTCATTATAGAGTGCATGGTCTTCCAGCACATCTTCTGCTGTATCATAATCAACTTCCATCTTTGCCCTAATCTTTCCGTTAACCTGGAATACAACTGTTACACTGTCTTCTTTGATATACTGCTGTTCAAAAAGCGGCCAGGAAACAAACTGAATGCTGTTTTTATTTCCGAGCTTTTCCCACAGCTCTTCACAGATATGAGGGGAAAAAGGCGAAAGCAGTATAATGAAATTTTCAATTGTTGACCTGCAGATTTTCTCCATTTTATACATTTCATTCACCATCACCATTAAATACGAAATAGCAGTGTTAAACTTCATATCACCGTCTTCTATGTCTTCCGTTACTTTCTTTACCGTTTTATGTAAAAGTTTTTTTTCTTTCAGTTCCGGAATTTCATTTGTAATATTAGATTTTACCAAACCTGTATTTTCATCGGTTACAAGTCTCCAGACCCTGTTAAGAAAACGGCTGAGCCCTTCAATTCCCTTTGTACTCCAGGGCTTTGTGGCTTCAAGAGGTCCCATGAACATTTCAAATAATCTCATTGAATCAGCACCGAATTCTCTGATGACATCATCCGGATTTATAACGTTTCCTCTGGACTTGCTCATTTTTACTCCGTCTTCACCGAGTATCATACCTTGATTGAAAAGCTTTTTAAACGGCTCTGTATGCGACACGTATCCCAGATCATATAATATTTTATACCAGAATCTGGCATATATAAGATGAAGCACGGAATGTTCAGATCCGCCGATATAAAGATCTACAGGCATCCATAATTTTTCCTTTTCCGGATCGCAGAATATTTTATCGTTGTGCGGATCAAGAAATCTCAGGTAATACCAGCATGAACCTGCCCACTGAGGCATAGTATTTGTTTCCCTTCTTGCTTTCCTTCCCGATTCCTTGTCAACAGTATTTACCCAGGATTCAATGGTAGCAAGCGGAGATTCACCTGTGCCGCTTTGTTTGTATGAATCAATATCGGGTAGTGTCAGAGGCAGTTCGCTTTCATCAAGAGCTTTGAAAGTTCCGTCTTCAAAATGTATAATCGGGAAAGGTTCACCCCAGAATCTCTGTCTTGAAAATAACCAGTCCCGGAGTTTATAGCTTACTGTTTTTTTTCCGATACCGTTTTTTTCAATGTGAGAATTTATTTCTTCAATCGCTTCCGAAGTTGACATCCCATCCAGGAAACCCGAGTTGATCGCAAAACCTTCACCGGAAAAACATACTTCACCATTTTTTGTATTTTCGGTAAATATCCTTTTTTCTTCTTCAGTTTTAACTTCCTGCGGAATAACAACCGGTACGATCTCAAGTCCTAATTTTCTTGCGAATTCCTGATCTCTTTCATCATGTCCCGGAACTCCCATTATTGCCCCGGTACCGTAGCTTGCCAGCACATAATCAGCTATCAGTATTGGAATCTCCGCACCGTTTACCGGATTAACTGCGAATGCTCCGGTAAATTCACCGGTTTTTTCCTTTGATAATTCCGTCCTCTCAAGGTCAGATTTTATCTCTGCGGTTTTCCTGTAATTTGTTATTCTTTCTTCATTTTCCGCTCCGGTTATTTCATTTACAAGTTTATGCTCGGGAGCAAGTATTATGTACGTTGCTCCGAATATTGTATCAGGACGGGTCGTGAATACTTCAATGAATTTATCTTCTTTTAAAACAGTGCTTTTAATTCTGAATTTTAATGAAGCACCTTCACTTCTTCCTATCCAATTACGCTGAAGCTCTTTTATGTTATTCGGCCAGTCTAAAAAATCAAGATCTTTAAGCATTCTGTCGGCATATTTTGTAATCCTTAAATTCCATTGTTTCATATTCCTTCTAATCACCTTATAACCTTTTTCCACCTGCTCAGGAACTTCTTCGTTTGACAGTACTGTGGCGAGATCAGGACACCAGTTTACAGGAACTTCTGCAAGATATGCAAGCCTGTTTGAATTTAAGAAATCGAATTTTTCTCTTTCACTCAGACCCTCAGGTATCTTAAGTTCCGTTATCGGCTTTGCTCTTCCTTCAGCCTCATCATAATAAGAATTAAAAATCTTCAGAAAAATCCACTGGGTCCATTTGTAATACTTTTCATCCGTAGTATTTATCTCCCTTTCCCAGTCATAGGAAAATCCGATCGCTTTCAACTGCTGTTTAAATCTTGCAACACATTCCGCAGTTCTTATCTTTGGATGAATACCCATTTTCATTGCATACTGTTCCGTTGATAATCCGAAAGCATCCCATCCCATCGGATGAATTACACTAAAACCCTTCATTCTTTTGTAACGGGCTATAATATCAGTAGCAGTGTATCCTTCCGGATGCCCTACATGCAAACCGTCTCCGCTCGGATAAGGGAACATATCGAGCGCATAATATTTCGGCTTAATATTTTTACCGGAAGAAAGATCGGGGGTTTTAAAAGTCTTATTGTCATCCCAGTACTTCTGCCATTTCTTTTCAATTTCTGTAAAATCGTATTTCAAACTCAATAAATTTATTTTTGGGGTATGTTTATTTAATATTAATTTTCACTGAAAATACTTTTCAGGAAATGAAAGAAATTAAAATTTTCATTCCAAAACAAAAGTTCTGATGAATAATTTCCGGTTTCAGTAAATTATCGGATAATCAAAGGAATAGTTTTCTTACTTTTTCCAGTTCTTCATCATCAGCTTTCGGACCTAATATTGTGGTTATGTAGCCTTTGTATTTATCAAAGAATACTTTTTCCTCAGTCCACATTTCCGTGAATTCCGATTCAAGTCCGTGCAAGGGATAAAGTTTAATATGAGCATGATTAATTCCCATTCCTTCCATTACAAGAGCTGTTCTTTTTACGCCGAGTCTGCTGTCAAGTAATTTACTGATTTTTTTTGCAAAAAGAAAAAATTCCGCATAAGTCTTATCATCCATATCCGCTGTATATGAATCATAATGATGCTTTGTAATAATCAGCGTCATTCCCTTTACATTCGGGTAAAGATCAAGAACGGCTAAGAACTTATCATTTTCATATATTTTATAAGAAGGGAATTCACCGCTTACAACTTTACAAAAAACGCAGTTTGTATCTGAATCTTTCATTTATACGGCTCTGATTTATAAAATAAAAAATAAATTCAGTAAAAAAAAAGCCCGCTTACCGGACTTTATTTTCGCGGAATCGATGAGTTTTTCCGAACAATCTGTATGATTAACTATAAGATGTCGGTTTAGGAAATCTTTTACAATACAATTTTTCTCAGTTCAAAATTTATTCGGGTAAAAATATCTATTCTCTGTGTAAGAATAAAGTCCTCATGATACATATTTTTCAGTATCAATACACATCAGTCCAAAACGATGTATTTTTGTGTGCGGGTTAAATGAGAAGGATTACAACCGGCTGTGTTCAGATAAAAATTAAATAATCTTTGCTCCTATACAAAAAATAGTTAAAGGAAAAATTATTTTTAAGTTGAACTTTCTAATAATTCTTCGAATTACAATATTCCGTAAAAAGCAGATACTGACTTTTATCTCAGAAGCCCTGACATTTTTTGAAAATCTGATTTTAAACAAAAATCAGATTCTTCATAGTCATGTCAGGTCTTTGCAATGAGTGTTTCGGTGATGTTATTTTGTTGAAATTTTATCTGAACATATAAGTTTAGACTTATTTCAGTCAGATATTTTTATTGCTTATTAAGTATTGATTTAAAAATCTGTATATATGGATGTACCTGATATTTTAAAAACCCTGTTATTGCTTTTTAAACTCGCCGTCTGCTTTGATCATTACAGTTTCACTTATCATAGCATCAGGAAATTTAGTGCCGATATTAAAATCGGAACGGTTGATACTTCCGGTAAGCTGAAATCCGCTGGTCTGTGATTTGTCTTTGTCGTTTACAATTGTTCCCCTGTACCACAATTCCATTGTAACGGGCTTAGTGATACCGCGTATTGTCAGGTCACCGTTTAGCACGTATCTGTTTTTTTCTGTTTCCCGTATCGAATTGCTTTTGAAAGTCATTACCGGATAATTTTCCGTATCGAAAAAATCTGCGCTTCTCAGGTGATTGTCCCGCATTTCTATTTCCGTATCTACCGAAGTCATATCAACTGTAAGCGTAAATACACCGTCACTGAAATTATCATTATTTGCTTCTATGGTTACGTCGAATTTTTTAAATAATCCTTCAACTTCCGATATGCCGAGATGAACTGTGCTGAAATTCAGTTTTGAGTGATTCAGATCTGCTTTCCAGACTGACTGTGCGAATACTGATGTGTTAATTAAAACTAATGTTAATAATAAAAAGATTTTTTTCATAATTCAGGTTTTGTTTTTTGGTTTATAAAAAGTATTTATAAGTTATTAATTGATAAATGTTAATTAAAATTTCTTTAATAATTCAATCTGCATGTCTTAATTTATTTTTAAAGAAGTCATTGTAAGAGATCCGGCCACTGCTTTATCGTTAAATATACTAACGGATTCATTTTCTTCCTTCAATGCCAAAGCGTAAAGCAACGGCAAATAATGTTCCGGTGTAGGTATTGCCATATCAAATGATTTACCCTGTGAACGGAAATTTATCAGCTGTTTGTGATCTCCGGACAGAATATATTTTTTCATTTTTTCGCCGGCTTCAATAGCCCAGTCGAAACCGTATCCTGCCGTATTAAGCTTGTTCCATTCGATCAAGCCAAGATTGTGCACCATGTTTCCGCTACCTACGATCAATACTCCTTTATCTCTCAGAGATGACAGTTCCTTTGCAAGATCGTAATGATACTGCGGTGTCTGATGATAATCCAGACTCATTTCAATTACAGGTACATCCGCATCCGGATAAAGATGTTTTAATACGCTCCATGCGCCGTGATCCAGTCCCCATTTATCATCCAGACCGACTTCTGTTTTTTTTATTAGATCCTTTGTTTCTTTTGCCAGTTCCGGAGAACCGGGCGCAGGATAATTTACATCAAAAAGCTTTTGAGGAAATCCTCCGAAGTCGTGGATCGTAGAAGGATTTTTCATCGCGGTTACAAATGTTCCTCTGGTTTCCCAGTGGGCGGATATACACAATATCGCATTCGGCTTCGGGATTTCTTTTCCTATATTCCTGAAACCTTCAACAAATTCATTTTCTTCAATTGCATTCATAGGACTGCCGTGACCTAAAAATAGTACAGGCATTTTATCCGTGCTGATCAAAGAATCCGTCATTTTACCAAGTTCTTTTAATTTCATAACTGCTCCTGTCAATGGCAATGCTGCCAGTATTTTTAAAAAATTATTTCGTTTCATTTAATTAATGTATATGAATCTGATTTGTTTCAATAAACTTTATTCAACACTTTAATTCTGATGCATCTGAAATTCCCTTAATGTTTTTCTGAAGTCTGTAAAAATTCATCAGGAATATAAAACGGAACATTTAATAATAGTTTTAAAATGTCATTCAAAATATCTGAGATCAGAATCTGATCGTTCAAAAAATTAGTTTAATCTTGATTGTTTAATGAACTGGATCTCGGCATTTAATCTGACCTCTTCACTTACAAGCACTCCTCCGGTTTCCAGAACTCCGTTCCAGTTAAGTCCCCAGTCTTTTCTGTTGATCTTTCCGCTCACGGAAAATCCTGCTTTTACATTTCCCCAAGGATCCGTATTTATCCCGCCAAACTCAGCGTCCAGAGTTATTTCTTTGCTTACGCCCTTCATTGTAAATATTCCCGTGAGTTTATAATTTGCATCGCCGGTTTTTTTGAAAGATGTGCTTTCGAATGTTAATTCAGGAAATTTCTCTGCGTCAAAAAAGTCTGCGCTTTTTAAATGAATGTCCCTGTCAGCATTGTTCGTGGATATTGAATCCGCATATAATTTCACAAGAATTTTTGATTTCGGAAAATCATCTCCTTCGATTTCTACGTCATACTTTCTGAATTCTCCTTTAACATTTGTTATCATCATATGCTTTACGGTGAACTGAATTTCGCTGTGTACAGGATCTAATACCCATTTAAAAGGGGCTTTTACTTCTGTGATTTTTACTTCTTCTGTTTTCATTTTTGTATTGGTTTATTTTAATAAAATTTAGTTGTTTAAATTAACTATACAAAAATACAAACATTAAACGGTGTAACGGTATCAGTAATCGGAAAATGTGTTGTGATTTCAGGAAACGAGTTTCCTCATTTCATCGCGGAATTCGGTCGGGGTTTGTCCTGATTTCTTCTTAAATACGCTTGAAAAATAGGCTTTTTCGTTGTACCCGAGTTCGAAGCTAATTTCCGATACGGGTTTATCGGAATTGACCAGCAGGTTCTTGGCTTCAATGAGTTTTCTTGTTTCTATTATTTCCGAAACACTCATCTGAAGTATATTCCTGCAGATCAAATTAAGGTTTCTTGATGACATGAATAATTTCTCGGCATAAAACTCTACTCCTTCGGGTCTGTGATAATTTTCTTCAAGTATCTTTAAAAAATTTTTAAAGGTAATGTTCTGTGTCTTTTGAATGCCTTCACCTGTTTCCGATTTTTTTCTTTCGGATTCTATCATTGCAAATAAAGTGCTTAATAAATTTTTCACTACTCCGTAATCCGTGTCTGACTTCTGCATTTCGTCGCTGACCATTTCACTTAATGAAACTAATCTGTTGAAATTGTTTCCGGGCTTCATAACTATATTAGCATGGTCATGATAATATGAATACAACTGAAATGTGGTTTCAGGAATGAACTCGCTGTTGAAACGATGCACCCACATTTTACATTTGTCATTCCTTAATCTGGGTATCACACGATGAACTTTCCCCTTTGTTACAAAACTGACAAACGGAGCATCAAATGTAGTCGATTTGAAGTCAATGAAATGCTCAAGACTTCCTTCCATGCCAATGATCAGTTCTTCAAAATCATGATCGTGAGGTTCATCCGGCGAAGCACCTATTTTCAGAGCTTCCGCTTCATCGATCTGAAATATTTTATACATCTGTTTCATAACCCGATATAATAAATTTTTTGCGGTTCACGTTGTGTATCTGTTTCATAAACATTCATAATTTACTGTTTATATTCAATGCCGGTAATTAATCGGGGAAAATAAAGTAACCTCATTCTGTAATTATTCCTGCTTTTCTCCTGCGTTTTATTTCTTTTCTCACTTCGGGGGCAACAACTGTCCCGAATAATTCTATTGACCGCATGATTTTATCATGTGGCATTAGACCCACGCTCATCTGCGCGAGAAATCTTGTATTGCCGAATAATTCATGTTCATTCAGAATTTTATCAATTACTTCCTTTGGATTTCCGACGACTAATGAGCCTTTCGGAGATCTGGAAAAATCAAACTGTGTTCTCGTAAGTTTCGGCCATCCTCTTTCTTCTCCGATGCGGTTCATCATTTTAGAATAAGATGGAAAGAATTCATCTGCGGCCTGATCTGAATTATCAGCCACATATACATGTGAATTAATTCCGGTCTGCAGTTTTGTAATGTCCTGTCCTGATTCCTCAGCAGTCCGCCGGTATAAATCAATAAAGGAAACAAATTGTTCCGGCATTCCTCCGATGATGGCTAAAGCCAGAGGCAAACCGAGTTTAGCTGCCCTTATCGCTGAAGCAGGTGTCCCTCCTGCAGCGATCCAGATAGGAATGGAATTCTGATAAGGACGCGGATAAATGCCAAGTTCTGTAAATGAAGGACGGTGATGTCCGTTCCAGGTGACCTTTTCATTCCTGTTAAGTTTCATTAACAGATCTAATTTTTCTGCAAACAGCGTATCATAATCTCTGAGGTCATAGCCGAATAACGGAAAAGATTCAATGAATGATCCCCGTCCTACCATTATCTCAGCTCGTCCTCCGGATATCTGATCAATTGTTGCAAATGCCTGAAATACTCTTACAGGATCATCGGAACTCAGTACAGTTACTGCGCTGCTGAGCTTAATATTTTTTGTAATTGCAGCTGCAGCGGCAAGAATTACGGCTGGCGCAGAAACCGAATATTCAGGACGATGATGTTCGCCTATGCCAAATACGTCCAGACCGGTTTCATCCGCGAGTTTAATTTCCTCAATGAGTTCCCTGATCCGCTGATGCGTTTTCATTGCATTCCCGGAAACATTTTCCGGCTGCATATCTGCAAATGTGTAGAGACCTAATTCCATTTTATGCTAATGATGAAAGTTAAATTAATGAAGTTCGTTATGTTGCATTACCGTTTATTTTTTCCGAGACAACAATATGATAATTTAAGTCCTCTTTTTCCACTGCATTAGACTGTTATTATCTGCAATGTTTTCAATCGTAAATCAAAATAAATAAAAACTATGGCGGTTTGCAGATTTGCGACCGGCGGGTTTCTGTTGTATGACTTTGAAGTAAATTTATTTATCCGAGACAAAATCCGTTTACAGAATTATTATTTTCACTGCTTCCTTCATCAACCTGATTTTCAGAATCGATTATAATGATAAAATCACAGTCAGGATTAAAGCAGTTATTCGGGATCTTAAACAGGAGATCCGTTGAATTTCCTGCTAAAATTGCAGGAGTATTCAATGTAACTTTCACACTTCCGAATATAACTGTTGTCTTCGAGGGTCCGGCATTTTCCGTACCCTGATTCCTGATTGTCACCCGCAGTTCCTTCCCAGAGTTTTCTCTCCTGCAGAATGCCTGCGGAACAGTACCTAAAGGACTGAAAGGGACCAGATCAGCAAATTTACCGCTCTGTATTTTTCCCGGAAGTAAATCCTTAAATCCTAAAATGTTTACCTTATGATTACTGTAATTCGGGTCATCATTATTTTTATCGTTTATTGCCGAAGATAATTTATACCTGAGTGTTCCGAGATTTGTAACAGGGTCTATGCTGTAACTCCAATCTTCAATTCTGATCCCGATATTTGTAATGTGATGATCATTGCAGAGAAATCCAAGTTCCCATCCTGAAAGCACCGGTATGGCATATGCAAAAGGAATTCTTTCAACAATGTATTCTTCAGTGTGAATGCTTCCGTTACATGCTCCGAAGAAACCGGCTGATTCTCTTGGCAGAAAAGAATAAGGGGGCTGTATGATTCTCACGTCGCTTCCGCTTATTCCCGACACCATTTCACCGAACCGGTAGTCTCTTCTGTCGTCATTGTCTTTAAACACTGTGTATGTTTCCCAGCTTGTAAATCCGGAATCTGCTTTGCTGACATTATCAGGGAATGAAGGATTAAATACAGTTTTACCTTTCCTGTAATCGCGGTCATTCATAATACCTTCGTTGTGTTCTAAATTGTATCCAAGCTGAAGCAGGTGATGGTCGCCGCAGTTGCTCCAGCCGAACGCAAATCCACGCGGAAGTACTGCAACGGTATTTCCGGGAATGAAGTCATCACTTTTAAGAAATGAAGGAAATGATGCAAGAGCCGTTAATGTTCCTGTGTTGTTTGCTTCAAAAAAATTCGAATGAACAAGATCTATCGTATCGCATCCTCCGTCATTCTGATCTATGTTTATGTCAATGTTCGCTTTGTTCCATCCGACCACGGTAAAATTGTAACACATACTGTACGGGTCATCGAAATTATCATCAGACATTGCACCGACTGTATTCCATATAAGCAATTTGTTTTTGTCCGGATCAGTTCCTAAAAAGATATCTGATATTACAATTCCGTTACCGGCAAAATGATGGTCTTTACTGAGAAAATTATGATTCCATCCGTTTAGAAAAACAGCGGCATTTGTTATGTAAGAAGGAAGCAATTGTCTTCCCTTTATCAGAATAATATCCTGTAATCCGTTATTATTTGACTTAGCACATGCAGAACCATGAAAAATAATTAAAGTATCTTTTGCCTCCTTAATCAAAGAACTGCTGCTGTCAGTAAGTTCGGAAACTTTGACTCCTGAAAGAAATTTACACAGTACCCCCGCATCGGGGTCGCATAAATTAAAAATCAACTGGCAGGAATTTATCAGAACCGAAATAAGAATTATAACAGAAATAAAAAATAAAGATCTTGCGGCTGCTTTTATGTTTTCCATTTTTGTCTCCTTTCTGTCTGTTAAAATATAAAGCTTACTGCTTAATTTACTGTGATAACAGGAAAATTTATTTTTCAGAAGGTGAATATTGACAAGTCATGCAGCACTATTGTAATTCAGTATAAATTTTTATTAAAATGCATGCAAACGAAATATACTTTCTTTACTAAAAATATAAATTATCATATTAAAATGAAAGATGTTCAAAAATTTTAAAATTTGAAAACTTAAATAAATTGATGTATCCCGGATATTAATCCGAATACCTGACTTTCGCCGGACTTTAGTATTGCAGTTGTCTTATCGCGCAGTATCACTGACACTTTTATAGGGTTATCACATCCTTTTATTTTAAAGACCGTATTTCTTGCAATTCGTAGTTAAGTTCAGTATTTTGAAAAAAAATAAATCACTCAAATAAATCTTATAGACTCAAAATTCAAATTTTTTGGACATTATAGAACGGAAAATATATTAACTGAATTAAAAAATATAAATATTTAAACTGAATACATAAAATGGGAATTAAAAAAATAGCTTTGGGAAGCAGCGGATTGAAAGTATCCAATTTAGGTCTGGGTTGCATGGGAATGAGCGCATTCTATGGTGAAACTGATGAAGCGGAGTCTCTCGCTGCAATTGCTCTTGCGCTTGAGCTCGGAGTTAATTTTCTGGATACTGCCGAGATATACGGTCCTTTTAAAAATGAAATACTTATCAGTAAGGCAATAAAAGGTAAAAGAGAAAAATTCATAGTTGCAACAAAGACAGGAGTGGAAGTAGATGATGACGGGAATTTTAAAGGAGTGAACGGCAGCCCGGATTATATCAAAAAGGCAATTGACCGCTCTCTTAAACATCTTGAAACTGATTATGTTGATCTTTATTACATTCATCGTATAGATCCAAACATACCTGTCGAAGAAACAATCGGGGCAATGAGCGATCTTGTAAAAATCGGAAAAGCAAGGTACATAGGATTAAGTGAGGCTTCAGCATCTACAATTCGTAAAGCACATTCTGTTCATCCTGTCTCAGCATTGCAGACTGAATATTCTTTATTTGAGCGCAGTATTGAAGAGAACGGTATTCTTGAAACTGTAAATGAATTGGGAATCGGGTTTGTTGCATATTCACCACTGGGAAGAGGATTTCTTTCGGGAGAGATAAGATCGCTTGATGATCTTGCGCCTGATGACTGGAGAAGGAGCAATCCGCGGTTTCAGGGTGAGAATTTTAAAAAAAATCTTGAAGTGGTGGAGGAAGTAAAAAAACTTTCTGAGCAAAAAGGTGTAACGCCTTCACAGCTTGCATTGGCTTGGGTTTTGCAGAAGGGATATTCAGCAATTCCAGGGACTAAGAGGAGAAAATATCTAATGGAGAATGCCGGCGCTGCTGAAATTGAATTTTCTGAAAAGGAACTTGCTCTTATAGATAACATTTTTCCGCCGGGAGTCGCTTCAGGTGAAAGATATCCTCCTCAGCAGATGTCATCACTTAATGTTTAAAAAAGAAACATAAGGAAATTTGTAATTTCAACTTTTGCAGAAAGCATTTATTTATTTCAATACCTTTTATGCATTTTGTTGGAGTATGTCCGGTTTACTCAGATTAAAATGTATTAAAATGTAACTAAAGAATACCAGGTGTATTGTACTTTGGCTTGAGACCTGGTTTTTGTCTCTTATTTAACCTCATGTTTAAAATTTATTATTAATTAAGCGAATTGCACACTTACGATTGTAATCGCATATCCTGCAGAACTCGACCACTATTGTTTGCTTCTTTTCTTTGGTTATTTTTAAATTTCTCTTTCTGACTTCTTTGAGATATTCATCTTTTTATTTTTAACTCATAATTCAACCCGTTTATTATCTATAACACGGTTACATTTAATATGAGTAAACAACCTATTTCTTTATCATCACCAGGTTACCTTTAAATTGATTAAATGCGAGGTAATAATAAATGCAAAGTTTGTATTGTGTAAATGATATATAATACATGAAATTAATTTTTGTTTAAGAATAGGAGGTCAACTTTAATTAGATAAACAAATTTATCTGAAGCTTTAACAAACCTTATTTCAAAATTAAATTTAAAAAGGAAAGTAAAAATGAGAAAGATTTACCTATCAATTGTAACAGTTTTGGCTTCAGTAGTTTTTCTTGGATTTTCAAACAGCGATAATCCAAAGAAAACGTCTTATGATTATTCCGGTCCATCAAACGGAGAAACATATGTCCCGATCAGTAATCCTGAACAGACAGATGCGATATATTATTCTGATAATTTCGATCTGACAAGCGATACAAATGGTCTTAAAGCAAGAGGTTATCTTGTCTATTACAGAGGAACAGGACCACAGGGAGTTGCGGCAACTTGGTTTCAGGGAAATCCAAATGTTTTTGCAGCCTTCAATGGCGCTGCAGACAGTTATCTTGCTGCAAATTATCAGGTAGTGAATAATCTCAATGATATAGACAGCTGGCTTGTACTCCCTGATTTGACTGTTTTAGCAGGTGATGTTATGAGTTTCCGCTGTCGCGGACCTTTAGATTCTACGTTTCCTGATTCTATAACTGTATCATACAATGCTTCAGGCGGAACAACTCCTGAAAGTGCAGGATGGGTGAATCTCGGTAAATTTAAAGTACATGTTGACGGAATATGGGAGTTAAAATCATTTGTAGCTCCTACTGGGGGAACCTTTGCCAGATTTGCCATCAGATATAAAGTAGTTAACGGTGGTCCACTTGGTTCCAACAGTGATTTCATAGGTATTGACGCTTTGGAGATTGACGGAGACGGAGTTTTACCGGTAGAGCTGTCAAGTTTTGCTGCTGTGATAAATAATAACAGCGTAACTTTAAACTGGTCAACATTAACAGAAACAAATAATTCAGGATTTGATATCGAAAGATCATCAAACGGAACCTGGTCAAAAGTTGGAACAGTAACCGGAAACGGAACAACAATATCAACCAGCAACTATTCTTTCACAGACAGAAACGTAGCTTCAGGAAACTATAACTACAGATTAAAACAAATAGACTTCAACGGAAATTTCGAGTACTTCAATCTTAGCAATGAAGTTATTGTTGGTATTCCGTCAGGGTTCGATCTGTTACAAAACTATCCGAATCCGTTCAATCCGACAACAAGCATCAATTTCGAATTGCCTGTAGACGGTAATGTCAGTCTGAAAATCTATGACATGAGCGGTAAGGAAGTGATGATACTTGTAAATGAAGTCAGATCTGCAGGATACTACTCAGTCAACTTCAACGCAGCAAATCTGCCGAGCGGAATTTATTTCTACACATTATCCGCAGAAAACTTTACAGCGACGAAGAAAATGATGCTGCTGAAATAATTAGTAATTAATAATTAATAGTCAATAATTGATAATTAATAGTTAGTAGCTATTTTACATTCAAGATATAAAACCGGGAGAAGAGATTCTTCCGGTTTTTTTTAACAACTATTACACATTTCACATTGAACATTAATAATTGAATGTGTCAGGCTTCAATAGATAATGCAAAAAATCTTCTTTACTTTATTAAAAGCATTCTCTTGGTTTCTTTGTAATTTGCTGACAAACCTGTTACTGACAATTCATAAAAATAAACTCCGCTTGCAAAACCCTGTCCGTTCCATTCTACCTTATAGCTTCCGGGCGAAAGGTTCTGATTCATTAAAGTCGTTACTTCATTTCCGAGAATATCATATACTTTCAAAGTTACAAATCCTTTTTCCCGTATTCCGAATTCCAGATTAGTTGCAGGATTAAACGGATTAGGATAATTCTGATGAAGTATAAATCCTGATACAGCTTCGTTACCCGGATTTTCAATTGACACAACATTATTATCGCCGTAAACTCCGTTGTGTCTTACATTAAACTGAAAGACAGGATTTACTATCTTTGATGCATCATAATTTACTCCGGCATTCCAGATATACGCACTTGTCTGATTGCTTCCGAATAAAGTAATCCCTGCGCCGACAATATCAAGAATTCCGTCATTATTCAGATCAGCAAGACAAGGCATGTTAAAAATTGTAGTTCCCGAAGTCGGAAGAGGCCAGCCGGCTAATGGAGTGCCGTCGTGATTAAATGCTGAATATTTTCCCATACCGCTTTCCTGTGTATTATCATCAACAATTAGTTCAAGTTTTCCGTCATTGTCAATATCTCCAAGTGCCACCTGATTGTTTACGGCATTGACCGGTCCGATAGGAAATCCGCTCAGGACATTTCCGTTTTTATCCCAGGCGTAAACAAAATTGACTAATGCACCGCCGATCTGATCACCGACAACTATGTCTATTACATTATCATCATTGAGATATCCTAAAACCGGCGGACCATAGATCCAGTAGGTCGTGGTTTTTGGCCATTGTGGTAATACTGTCCCGTCATTTTTTATAATATAAATATAACCAAGTCCCGCTCCGCCTGTCTGATGTGAACCGAAAATTATTTCCCTGATATTGTCACCATCAACGTCAGCAAGCACAGGAGAAGAATAAGAATTTACATCTCCGTTAGGAAGAATAAACGGGAATCCGGTTAACGGATTTCCGTTTCTGTCCCATGCATAAAGACTGGTGTAAGATTCCGATATTATTTCCGGAATACCGTCACCGTTAATGTCACCTGCGGCAGAACTTGAGGCAGGAACATGATTTATTGATTTCGGCCAGCCGGGATATACAGTGCCGTCTCCTTTAAAAACATAAATCTCACCTGCAGAAGAAAGTCTTTTGGTTGTAATAATTTCAAGACTGCCGTTCATATCAAGATCGCAAAGTACAACCGAACGGCTGGAGCCGCCGTTATTAATCGGAAATCCCGTAACAGGAGTTCCGTTTTTTTCAAAAGCATACAGTATTCCCAAAACACCCGTGACGTTGGCAGTTCCTATGACGATCTCCGCTTCCCCGTCTCCGTCAATATCTCCGTAAGCCGGAGCACCCTGCGTATTATAAGTCAAAGTTTTAGGCCAGCCCGGTACGATACTTCCGTCAGTATTCCAGGCTTGAATTGTAGTTCCGATTCCGTAGACTATTTCCATTTCGCTGTCAGCATCCATCTGACAATATATTCCGCCTTCAGTTGACTGGCCGTTTACAACCTTGGGAAACCCCGGGAATACAGGCAAAGAATCAGCATCATATATTTGAGCTGCATTATTACTTCTGTTGCTTTCAAAGATCTGTACTTTATTCATTACGTCCGGGATCATTTGATAGCTGTGCTCTGTATTATTTTTGGGAATAAATAAATCCGGCTGGTCACAATAGGCAATACTGGAATAGTTCACTATTAAAATTAAAACTAATATAAAATTTTTCATTTTCATTTGATCATTTAATTTATAAAAATAAATAGTTTGTAATTAACTTAACAAAATATTCCCGATATTGAAAACTAAATATATTTCATTTTTTTAAGTTATTTGATCTGCCAGAAATTTAAATTGTATCCGCGCAGGAAATATTCAGAATCCGCGGTTGAGTCTGTTTTATCCACCAACAGCCCGAATGCAAGACCGCCGAATGTAATATTAAATAAAAGATTGTGCTCCGAAGATCAATCATATTAGAATCGACAGGTTTGACATATGGTCTGCCATTTTTGTCAAAAAAAATGTGATTTAAATATGATATTTATGGAAACAAGGAATAAAATGTTTCTTAAAAATATCTTTTAAGTTAGATTTTTTAAATTTTGTAAGAATATTTCAAGGTTGATTTTGTATGGCATACAAATTGTCATTCATTAAATATCCGAGAATCAAATATGCGATGGCAGATTTCAAAACAAATTGAAAATAATGACTCAGCAAATAATGGAAAATAAAGAGCAATTTTTAAAATGAATTAAATTTTATCATTCAGTCTCTTGTGCATTCGTTTACAATTTGAAACTTCATAAAAATTTATTCCACTAATTTATAAACTTAAAAATCTAAAAATGAAAAACACAAATGGCAAAAAAAATGGCAGCTCAAATGGCAGTGCCGCAGGCAAAAGAGATTCTGCCGATTCAATGTCAAAAAAATCATCTAATGCCGGTATGGAGTCTTCTCAGCTTATGAAATTATTTGAGGATTCACTCAAAGACATTTACTGGGCAGAGAAAGCTTTAACTAAAGCTATTCCTAAAATGATCAAAAACGCAACCAGCAACGAGCTCATCGAAGCTCTTGAAAATCACCTTGAAGAAACACATGAGCAGGTTACGCGCTGTGAAGAAGTATTTAAATCAATAGGAAAGAAAGCTACTGCTAAAAAATGCGAAGCTATGTCGGGTCTTATTAAAGAAGGAGAAGAAATAATGGAAGAAAGCGAAGAAGGAGCAATGTGTGACGCAGGTATTATTGCTGCGGGACAGAAGGTTGAGCACTATGAGATCGCCTCGTATGGAACATTGAGACAGTTTGCAGAAACACTTGGTCTGGATGAAGCAGCTGAACTGCTTGAAGCGACATTAGAAGAAGAAAAAGCAGCGGATGTGAAATTAACTGAAGTAGCAGTTTCAGCAGTTAATATTCAGGCTAGTCAGGAAGAGGAAGCTTAAAAAAAGTTCTTATATCCTCCTTAAATTAAAAGACCTGTCCGAAATTTCACAGGTCTTTTATTAATTTAAATTCTTTTTTATTTCGGCAGCTTAATGAATTCAATATTTATATATAATCAAGATGTCGTCACGAAATAAATCCTTCATTTATAATAACGGTCTTATTATTGCTTTTTTACTGCTGGCAATACTTGCTATCGGAGGTCAGGCTGTAACAGGGTGGGATCAGTATAATGAATTTTTAATCGATCATCAGAAAGAGCCGGCATCATTATTTACTTATCTCAGCACAGGACATTTCATACAAGCGACATTTGAGAACTGGGAAAGTGAATTTTTTCAAATGGCTCTGTTTATTTGGTTTACAGTTTTTCTCCGACAGAAAGGATCATCCGAATCAAAGAAACCCACCGGTAAAGAAAAAGTGGACAGACAGCCAAAGAAGCATCCTGCAGCGCCATGGCCAGTAAGGAAAGGCGGCTGGATCCTCAAACTGTATGAACATTCTTTATCACTTTCATTGTTGATACTGTTTCTCATTTCTTTTGTTTTACACTGGTATGGAAGTAACAAGGATTATAACGAGATACAGGTTTTAGAAGGTAAAGCTGCAGAAAGCATGTTCAGTTATTTAAGTAACAGCAGATTGTGGTTTGAATCATTTCAAAACTGGCAGAGTGAATTTTTGTCCGTCTTTGCTATTATTTTTCTGTCAATATATTTAAGGGAAATAGGTTCACCCCAGTCAAAGCCGGTTGATGCGCCTCATTCTGAAACCGGAGAATGATAATTTATCTTTTCAAACTGATCTATTTTGGTAAACCGGAAACAGAAAAATTTTCTGAATTAATAAGGCATTTATAATTAACTTAAGCTGACCGTTTCAAAAATGAAAAAAGAAATAGTCACTAATTTCACTAATTGCCACGGGCATGCTGATGAAATGTCTAAAAATTATTCCTTTAAACTTATTGGTTATACTTTTGGGAAAGAATTAAATAATTTACCCCGTCTAAATTAATTAAAAAAAATGGCTGGACTAAAACCACAGGGAACGGTTTATTCGGGATTAAGCGGACTGCAGCTTAATATCCCTAAATACAAATTTCCTCCACAGTACCGGGAGTCAAGCAGGCTAACATATTATTCCACATTTTTCAATAGTATAGAGTTTAACAGCACATTTTATAAAATTCCTATGGCGGTTACTGTCGCCAGGTGGTCAGATTCAGTGAATGAAAATTTTCGGTTTACATTTAAACTTTGGAAACAGATAACACATATTAAAAACCTTAACTTTCAAAGATCTGACGTAGATCTTTTCCTTAAAACAATAGAACATGCAGGTGAAAAGAAGGGCTGCCTGCTAATTCAGTTCCCCCCGGGTTTTGATATCGAATACTCAGATAACTTATATGAGCTCTTAAGATGTATTAAAGACTTTGATCCTGAAAATTCCTGGAAGATCGCAGTGGAGTTTCGTAATAATTCATGGTATAAAAAGGAAACATACCGCCTTCTTGATACTTTCAAAGCGGCAATGGTAATTCATGACATCCCGGCTTCCGCAACTCCTTTGACAGGGTTTAATCTTGATTTTATTTATCTGCGTTTTCACGGTCCCGAAAGCAGTTATCGCGGGAGTTATCAGGAAGATTTTTTATCAGAATATTCTAAGAGAATTAAAGAGTGGACAAATAAGGGTAAAATAGTTTTTGTATATTTTAATAATACTATGGGAGATGCATATCATAATCTTATCAGATTAAATGAACTGATGCAGCTGAAGACAAGTAATCTTAAAGCCGGATAAATTTATTTCCCGGTTATTTTCCGGAAATGTACTGACTTTCTCCTGCGTTTTGTTTTTCTAAATCTGTCTTTTGAATCATTTGTACAGCCGATAAAATCACCACTCTTTTCTGCTTTGTCTATTTTTTCTGTACTTCCTTCTCAAATCGTCTTGTGTCCGCTTAGTCCCCCGTAGGATCGTATCCAAATCTTATGCAAAAAAATAAAAGGAGCATTAGCAAACACGCTAAGCTCCTTATTTTATTATGCGGAATCGACGAGACTCGAACTCGCGACCTCCTGAGTGACAGTCAGATGAGGTAACCTTTCAAAAAACGATTCCTTTAAAAACTATTACGTTTTAAGCAAAATATCTATTCTAAGGTTAAGAATAAAGTCTAACAAATACCATATTTTCCATAAAAATCGTATGCAAATCGTATGGAAACGGACTTCTTATTTTTTTATTTTTGAAAGATAATTAACAA
>JAFDZQ010000034.1 GCA_018266895.1 Bacteroidota bacterium | reverse complement strand
TTTAAGTAAAGAAGGTGGAAATGCCGTCACTGCATCTGAAGGAATACTAAACTTAAATGGTCGGTATATATATTCAAAAGCAGGATTGTCAATGGACTTAGCGGCTGATGCGGATATATTGGTTGATGAGATCATCAGTAAAACTAAAGGTATAAATATTGATAATAATCCTAGCTCAGGTAATAAGAAAGTAATTATTGATGCAAATATTATAGAAGGAAGTAATGGTAATGATGGAGTGATAAGATCTGCAACCGGATCCAATTATGTGGTGAGGAATGCTAAGATAAAGAATACAGCTACTTCATCTCCATCTATAGGTATTTACATTGAAACAGGAACTAATACTTTAGATCAAGCCATTGAACTGGAAAATCTTATTATTGTGACAGGAGTTGATACAACTGATTTTAGTTTATTTCGTGATGGGACAACTGTTGGTATTATAATTAAGAATTTAGGATTATTTGTAAAGAAAGATAAAAATACTTTGGTAACATTTGCTATTGGAACTTCTACTAACTACAAATATGTAGTAAGTACAGATGTTGCATAGTTTTCATTTTTCAGAATTAACATTTATTTATTAATTAATTAGAAAAATGAAAGAAATGATTATAATTATAATATTGATGACATTCTTCAATAATACTGAAATTACTTATTCTCAAATTACTCAAGAATGGACTGCACGATACGGGCAGAATGAACTTGATGGGGGAAGTGCTATCATTACTGACAAGGTAGGAAATGTTTATGTAACAGGGGCAGCGGGAAATCCAGAAGATATTGTAACAATTAAATATTCTTCATCAGGTCAGCAAGAATGGTTAGCAAGATATAATGGACCCGGTAATGGAAGAGATGGATCTAATTCAATAAAGATTGATAATAAAGGAAACGTTATAGTAGCAGGAAAAAGTGAAGGAATAGGAACAAATTTTGATTTTATTACTATTCAATATTCTCTGTCGGGTGAACAAAAATGGTTTAGAAGATATGCAGGTATTGGAAATCAATATGATGAAGTTTCTTCTATAGGTATAGATTCTATTGATAATATTTACATTGCAGGCATATCTAATCAGAGGTATGCAATTATAAAATATGATTCGGCGGGTACGCAACAATGGGTGAATTTTTATGGAACAGAAAACAATGTTAGTTATGCAACTGCTATAATCATAGATAAATATGGAAATATTTATGTTACTGGACAGAGCGGAGAAGATTCAACAAGTTCAATTGATATAGTTACAATAAAGTACAACTCTTTTGGAATTCTGAAGTGGGTTGCAAAGTATAACAGTCCAACAAGTGAAAATGATTATGGAATGGCAATTGGAGTTGATAGTGATGGAAGCATATATGTTTGCGGTGGAAGTCAGGGGGATTTACATTACGATGACTACATTTTGGTAAAATATGATTCATTAGGTGCTGAGCAATGGAATAGAAGATATAATGGTTCTGGAAATTTCTCAGATCAGGCGAGAGCATTAGTAATAGATAAATTAAATAATGTGTACATTTCCGGTTATGCAACACAAGCGGGAACAGGAAATGATTTCACAACAATAAAATACAATCCTTTTGGAGATCAGATATGGCTCAGAAAATACAATAATGGTTTGAATGATTTTTGTGAGGATTTGACAATAGATAGAATCGGGAATATTTATGTTGAGGGAGCAAGCGATGGGAATGGAACAAACTATGATTATGCAACAGTAAAATATGATTCATCGGGTAATCAGTTATGGGCAGTAAGGTATGATTATTCAGGTGTATATCCAGATTACCCTTCTTCGATAGCAGTTGATAATAACGGTAGCGTGCTTGTAACGGGTCAGAGTAATAGGGATTACCTAACTATAAAATATTCTCAATTAACCGGAGCAATTATAAACGAATCAAATATTCCGACTGAATATAAATTATCTTGGAATTATCCTAATCCGTTTAATCCGACTACTAAGATAAAATTTGATATAACGCGAAACGTAAGACGGGAAATGCAAGACGTAAAGTTAGTAGTATATGATGTACTGGGAAGTGAAGTTGTGACTTTAATTAATGAAAGTAAAACTGTTGGAAGCTATGAGGTAGAATTTGATGCAACAGGTTTTCCAAGCGGGATTTACTTTTATTCTTTGTTGATAGACGGTAATGTAATAGATACAAAACGAATGATACTTTTAAAATAATATTTTAAAACTTTAAAATTAAGATTATGCCAGCAGTATCAATATTAAAACGCGATGGAACAGCTACAGCAACATATTCAACTTATGAAGCAGCAAGATTTGCTTCGGTTTCAGGAGATGTAATTCAGATATGGGCGGATTTAACAGAGCAGATAATATTAAAAAATGGAGTTGATATATGGATAATGCCTGGGGTTGAATTGAATAATACTTCAGGTGTAACAATAACAGATATAGAAAGTAGTATTTCACATGAGATTCATTGCAAGATCTATGGTCAAGGTAAAATAAAGAATATGGGTGGATATTCCTGTGTTTTTTTAGATAACATAAATTCCGAATTGACAATGGAATGTTATTCGTTTGATACTTCTACCGGGAATTCAGATACAATAAAAATAATTAGAGCAAGGAAATTTCATCTTTTATGTAAAAGCATAATAAGTAAGGGAACTGCAATAAATATTGCATTTAATTCGCAAATTGTTGTAGAAGATATTAACTTGAAAGTAAATTATATTGAAACCGGACATTCCAGTGGAATAGTCGCAACCTCAATTGTTACTTATGCAAATGGATTTATAAATATTAATGAAATATTATGTAAGAATAGCGGTCATTGTTTTAGACATAGTGAAGGATCAATAATAGCCCGGATACAAAGATTGACAAATATAAGGGCAAGCAGTATTGCTGTTTCAACTGTTACTGTAGGGCAGGGAGATGGACTGGAAAAATTAATTCTTTACTTTGATGAAATACAAGCTTTGGGAAGTGGTTCGTTTCTTTCATATTCAGGCATTACTGTTGGTGAAGGAACTGGAATATTTATTGGTAGAAAAGTTTTTTCAATGGACTCACCAGCCATCGAAATAGGTGGAGCTTCAACAAAAGGTTATATAAAATGCAATGAAATAATTAGTCAAGGTAGGGGAGGTATTGATTCTGTTAGTGCTGTGAATTTAAGTAACTTTACAAATCAAATTACAATAGATGCAAATTATATACAGGGGTATAGGAGCAATGGAGTTGTTTTCATAAACGATGCTAATGTTCAGATAAAAAATGCTAAATTAGTAAATACTTACACTGGAACAAGTGTTTCCTCACTTGGAATATTTATTGCCGGTACGAAAGTTATTACATTAATAAATGTGCAAATAGTAATCGGGGAATTATCAAACGGGAGATCGATTTATCATACCGGTTCTACCGAGCCAGACACTTTCGATTTAAAGAATTATGGTCTTTTCGTTAATAAAGCAATTGATAGTAATTTGAAATTATTAATTGGTACTAATTTAGGTACAGGTTATAATTATCAATATATAATTGATCCATTATTAACATAAGTATTCGAAATTGATACAGTTATTAACTGAAATTGATTGTAAAATTAAAAAAACATTTGATTGAGACAATTTATCATGATTCATTTCATTCTTTTTTAATAAACTGTAATTCTATAGAAATAGAATATTAAAAATTATATTTGTATGAAATTATTTAAAATAATTTTACTACTAACTCTTTGTTCAAGTAATCTTTTCTCCCAATCAGGATGGATTCACCAAAATTCAGGTATCACTACAAAATTAAATTCGGTTAAGTTTATAAACTCAAATACTGGTATTTGTGTTGGCAACTACGGAGTAATTCTTAGAACCACAAATGGTGGTGTTAACTGGACTCAAAAATCTATTGTGTATGAAAATAATTTAAAGTCTTTAGCAATTACTTCTGCAAATATAGGATATACAGTTGGAGATAGTGGATTGGCACTTAAGTCCATTGATGGTGGAATAACCTGGACTCGTATGAGTTTAGTCAAACCATATTATTTCTTTTCTTCTGTATTTTTTGTAAATGATTCTATTGGTTATACAGGAGGAGTTGAATACCACGATATGAAATTTAATAAAATCTTTAAAACTACAAACAATGGTTCTTCATGGGATTCAGTTGAAGTTAATGGAAGTGCATTCAGTTATGTTAAATCATTATTCTTTATTAATTCTTCGTTAGGTTGGCTTACAGGTGGGATACCGTTACTCAGTACTGAATATGTTTCAAGAACAGTAAATGGAGGCTTAAACTGGTCAATTCAATATAATAGACAACCTCCTTTTAATACTGTTTATTTTATAGACTCATTAAACGGATGGTTGTCAGGACAAAGTTCAGCAGCAGCACCTACAATTCTTAGAACAACTAATAGTGGTGATAATTGGATATCTGAATTTCCCGGAACCGGATATATCATCAATTCAATTTATTTTACTGATAAAAGAAATGGATGGGCAGCAGGTGAAAACAGAATTATCCAAGCAACAACCAACGGAGGAATTAACTGGATAAATCAAACAGCAACTCAACCCGGAATAAATTATAACTCTGTTTATTTTACCGATTCTCTCACCGGCTGGGTAGTTGGCGACAGCGGTATAATTTTAAAAACTACTACCGGCGGCGTCCTTACTAACTTCACAAATACATCTTCAGAAATCCCTGATAAATATTTTCTTTCGCAGAATTATCCGAATCCGTTTAATCCGGTCACGCATTTGGAATTTGGAATTTCCAAATTGGGATTTGTTTCTTTGAAAGTTTATGATGTTTTGGGTAGTGAAATAAAAACTTTAGTAAATGAAATCAAACCTGCAGGAATATATGAAGTTACTTTTAACGCCCGCAATGCGAGGCAAGGAAGTGATTTACCGAGCGGGATTTACTTTTATTCTTTGTTGATAGACGGAAATACAATGGATACAAAAAGAATGGTACTTTTGAAATAAGGAAATTAGTGAATTGGTTCACCGGAAACAGGAATTTTGTAAGAAATATTATGGTAAAATTTAACCATATTGGTTTCGATCTTAAATTCAAAATATTTAGCTTAAAACAAAATAGTAAATGCCCGGCTCATCACCGGGCATTTTAATTATCCTTCAAGTAATTCCACCGCCGCCTTGTAAGCCTTAGCTTTTACTACAGCACCGTCACCAAACCAAATCGTATTTAGTTTACGATCCTGCGACTGCTTTGTAATTTTATGATCTATTAACTCAGTTACACCGTTGTAAGCAGCCCACAGAGATCCACTCACACCGGATAAATCATTACCAACACCATTTTCAAAAAAGTATTTCGCCCACACGCGATTGGATTTAGCTTTTGCAATTTCATATTCATATAACTTCGGGTCCTTACGATTTTTCGGATCCGGAAAAATGTCTTCCAAATATTTTTTAAGTGTAATATCCGTCATCTGAACATTTAAAAGAGCTTTGAATGATTCTTCTATTTCAGAATATCTTTTGTTTACGATGTTCAAAATCTTTGGAACATCGTTTAACCGTGCTTTAATATCCTTCTGATGGTAAACACTTAAATATTGTTGATCCGCAAAAGCCAGAGTGAGAGTATTATTACACACAACACGGATCGGTGTAAATTTTATTTGTACCGCTGAAGCTCCGTCATGGGAATTCGAGAGTAATAAATATTTTTCTGTGATGTCATCATTCGTAACTCTTATTTCACCGGGGAGTTTTGCCAAGATCCATACTACTTTGCCTTCCAGTAAAGCACCAGCGGTGTGGTAAATAGCATTATTTTTACCGACTATAGAATCAAAGAATTCAAAAGCTTCTGAATTTTGTAATGGTGTATAACTGCTGCCTACTATACCAAGAATCTTATTACTATCTGTTCTTAGAGTTGCAAAAGTATTATGAGCAGGCTCTTGATTTGGAAGATATAGTTGTTGCTTTTCAACTGTCCAATCTAACTTGGCTGCCTGAATAGCTTCTTTCGAAGTAGCTGGTGAATCTAGTTTTTGTCCTAAGCCATGCCAAGGTAAATCATTCAAATAGAACATACTCGCTTCACCGTTTATTATTTCTAAATTATGTGCCATATATTTATTTAAAGGTTTTTAAAAAGGGGAACAGTGAAAAGCTCCCCTCTAATTTACGCCATCGCAATCATTACTTTGTAATTCATTTAATCAGTTTAGGGTTTAACTTTTCGTAAGAAAAGCGTAATCCCAAGCTTTGTAACATCGATGTCACCGCCTAGTTCATCTTTTATACAAAATGCTTCATTCATGCTTTGCAGCATTATCGGATAATCTTTACTGAATCCGGTTGTTGGTTCTGTGAGCGGCTTTACATTACCATTACCGTTGGTATGTATTAGTTGTCCATTCTGCTTCACTGCTATACCGTTAGTTGTGCTATTGGTATAACCGTTTGTGTTATGGGTTGTTTCAGCCGGTACAGTGGTTTCAAGTACACAAACTTCATAGTCAACCAAATTCTTTTTACCGTTTTTGATAAGCTTTTTGGTTATTACAACTTCATCATCCAGCCCAACATTATTTTCCTTAAGAATATTTACAACTTTCTCCGGAGCAAAATATGAGTACTCGGTTCCATTGCACTCAACGTTAAACAGCCACCATATACCGTAATTGTTTTCTCCTGTTGCGGGTTCAGTTTGTAATAGCTTTATAGTTGTAGGGATATTTACCTGTAGTTCCAATTTTTCTTTTCCCATTTGGTTTATCTCCTTTGTATTTTAAATTTTTATAAATTTATTTTGAATCATCTGACAGCTTGTAATAGAACTTTGCTTCCTGAAGCTTTAAGTCTATGCCTTTTGGAAGATCCCCACCTGATTTTTTTATGTAATCTTTTATAGCTTTCAGATCCGGTTCATATGATTCTTCTACATGCCGCAGTAATTCTGGTTTTGCATTTTCAAGAAAGATTTCTTCATTTTGAATTATCACTACATCTGATTGTTTACGAAATCCAATATTTCCGTTGGGTAGGGAAAGTGATTTTAATTTATTTTGTTTCAGATAATTACGCATCTGTCCTGATAAAAATTCTATTGCTGAACTAATTGTGTTTTCCTTTTTATCAAACCAGGCTTGCGTTCTGTTTATAGATTGTTCAGCTAAAGCCTTGCTTCTCTGAAGTTCACTTTCCTTTTGCCTGATTACCCAAAGGTATTTATCTAATTTTATCTCCGGCTCAACTTCTTCAAATGATTTTATACTGTCTTCATTTAATTCCAACCCGTTTAGAAAATCCTCCAGGAGTTCTTTGTCAGATGCTATATGTATTACATCCGGATTTTCCGTGATTGTTCTTTTAGATGGAGTAACAGAAACCGCTTCGTTTAATATATCTTCTAACATTTTATCAAGCCTCCTTTTTCTTTGTAAGGATATCTATTATAGCTTTAATGATTTCGCCGATTGCAGCACTTATGACAAACTTTATTATTTTTAAAATATGAATCATTGTTTATACCTTTCAATATTTTTTTAATTAATTTTGCTAAGTTAAATTAAGTAACAACTTCCGTTAACCTGTATTGTTGTAGTTCGTTTTCTATAAATTCTAATCTTGAATTAAGTTCATTGATTTCACCTAAAAGTTCTTCATAACTATACAGAAAATCATCAATGTCATTTAATCCTTTGGTCTCATTTCTTCCGGCAAGCGAGTCAACACATGTACTGTATATAATCGGCTCTATGTTATCAATGTTGATTTCCTCTAATCCGTAATCAATAACAGTGCTTACAGGGACCGGAATTATTGCGTCTTCGTATTTCAAATTAAAAACCCCATTGACAAAATATTCTTTTTCTGTGTAAAGCAGACTTAATTCAAAGTTCTGGTTAATGAACTCATTGTCAGTCCTGCTGAAATTATTCAAATTATCCGGGTGACGGTGTATTACTACTGAATGTGAATATTGGTCCGGCAAGTAATCAATCGATCCAGCCGTTACTTTCTGTTTCGGAATGTAATAATCGTCAGATAAAGTAATCGTATCTGAACTTCTCTTCGAGATGCTCGTCACAATGGAAAATTCCTCTCCGTCTAACTTAGCCACGATTGAATTACAAACCAATAGAATTTTCAGCGGAACAATCACTTTAATTTTATCGATTATTTTCAGATCGGACTCCCATGTGCTTTGTTCGGGTTTGTATTCTTTTAAAAATTTCATGTTTTAGTTTATAATTGTTCGCTGATTTTGTTTAATAATTTTTTTACGTTGAAATTGTATGAGTATTCCTGCGCACTGTAATTTAGCAGCATTTCAATTACTGCAATTGCTGAAAGTATCTGAGGCGTTCCGAAAAAGCTTGGGACTACAGTATAACTGCCTTCATCGCCCCATCTGCCTGAACTATAATCATTCATTGACAGGGTAGCGAAGAATCCATCATATCCGCATTTGCAATAAGGAACAGGAATGAAGTCAGGTATTAGATTTTGTTTCTGGTACTGATTATATTCAAGTATCATTTGTCTGGTGGAAAGATTGTCTGTTGCATCAAATATATAATCTACAGAATACTTGTTCAGGATATCCGTATTAAAGTAATCTTCTATAGTCACAACTATTGTATCAGGCCGTCTTTCTAAGATTAGTTCTTTTATAGCCTGTGTTTTCAGTTGACCGATCTGAGAGTATTTAAACAGAGTGCGATTTAAATTTGATGCTTCAAGTTTATCAGGATCTACTAATATCAAAGTTCCCACACCAATTAAAGCTAAATCCAAAGCTATCCACGAACCCAATCCACCTAACCCGATAACAATGGTACTTACATCTGCCTGAGATTCAACACCTGATTGTCTATCGTATAAATTATTTATGCTGTCCATTTTAATTTTTCCCTCCTTTCTTCAAATTCTGCTTCCGGTATAAAATATGCACTGTCTAAAAACATTACTTCATACATCGCGCAAATTTCATCAAGCAATGTTATAAGTGCTTCCGGATTATTTATTAGAATCTCTCTTCCGTCCATACTTCCGACACAAGCTTCACTTAATCCGCTGTCACTTGCATTAGGGTGTCTTCTGTCGGTGTTTATCAATACTGTTCCACTGGTAATTTTCGGGTGAAGCAAATTCACATAAATACTTTTTAGTTTACAAACCGGTTCGAGATATTCATGTATAGTCCCTGAACTGTAACGTCCTTCGGAAATTTCAAGCGGCGGATCGTAATATTTGTAAACATAGGCACGATTATTCATCATGACCAGAGAGTATTCATTTTCTGAAAGCTTTTTAACTAGATCCATAAGAGGTTTTCCGATAACTGCATTCCTGTATAAAGACTGAAGTTTAAGTAATTCCTGATTATACAAGTCGTTTACTTTCGTTAGAGCCTGTTCAAGTTCAAACTGAAACACATTTTTGAGTTGTTTAACCGATTGCAGAAAATCAATCGCTGATTCTACGACGATCTCCTTAACCGTGATTTTATCCTGCTGGCAATTATCCAACTTGTTTTGTAAATCTGAAACAGAGAGTTCTTTAGTTATCAGACTTTTTAATGAATCTGTTTCAATATCCTGTGAAAATTCCTGTTCAGCAGAAGCAAGCCTGTCAAGAAATTTATTTTTTATATCATCCATTATTTTTAAATGGTTTAAAGTTTATAAAATAGTTTATTGTAAAAGACAGGGATGTCCTTTTAAAAACATCCCCTGTGTGAATTGTAAATTAGAAATTGCTTAGGCGGGCAGTTGTGAGCTATGCTGCGACATTGTATCTTACAATAGATAGCGGTTGTGAATAATTTCCGGATTCCACATCCGACATTGATAAGCTTCTGCCGATTGAATCGAATATATCGAACTTTCCGATCTGGTTATCCCTGGCGATTTTTTTAAGCTTTTCTATCAGTGCTAAACCTGTGACGCCGGTTACATCTGTTTCGGATCCGTTACATTTTACGATTGTAGATTCTTCAACGGCAATTCCGTTTGAATTTGTGTTCCACATTTTAGGGTCTCCTTGTGTGATTTGGTTTTAGATTAATTATTGTTTGTTTAAATGAATGTTGCGTTAAATCTCTTGCAGGAATATAAATTAGAAAAGTACATAGCAATAGATTGATGCCGGATACTGACATCATTGGGAAGTTCAGATAACTAAAAAGTTTTTCTGATTCGGTACTTAAAGTTAAATTGTTCGGTTAGAATTACTAATTAGAGCGGGAAGATCTTCCAGGTAATAATTTGGTAAGTTACTGATCTCCGGATGTGTATATTGATTTCTGTATGTCTGCGGAATTGATTCTCGAGGAACATCGCTTTCTAAGCATTCAACATCAATGTTCTCGAAATCATAATTAGAGTCACCCGAATCCGAATCATCTTCGTAAGCTTCTTCATGTATGTTTTCAAGACTTTCAGCGATCTCTAAAGCTTCGTCATCATCTGTAGCATACACATAACCTGACAAAGTAGCGTACTGAGGATAACTGTAAGGGATTTTTACAAAGTATTTGTTCATGTAAATTAATTTAATTAGGTTAGCTAGCTATATATATTATACCAGAAAAACTATTACAAGTAGAATAAGAAAAGATCGGAAAATGGAAAAATGAAGGAAATAAAAATCTGAAACTAATTTTTATTATTTAACAATACCCATTCAAACCCTATTCACCAAATGCTTCCTAAAACATAACTAGCACCCATCCGGCAAACAGATGGTCATTTCGTCGGCGAAGCTATCCCTTCGGGAAAAGCCTGGATCTGTATTAAATAAAATTAATATTTAAAATGGTAATGCAACCCTCTGACATACTTAGGAATAACTTCGATATTGTTTTCGGAATCTTAAATCAGGGTTTTTTATAGTATGTTACAATCTTTCGGTGAGAAAAGTCCTCCTGCGTCGATACTGGTTCTCCTTTAGCATTAAGAAAATTAAATGCATTTCAATAATCAAACAATACCCTTAGCTTTGTAAAGTAAAACTTTTAAAGAAGGAATTAAATTATGTATAATAAAATCCCTCACAATCCTGCTTCTTTATTTACTTCACATAAAATCCAGATTGATCTTCATCCGGAACTTGCAACATTAATACCTGAATCAGAAAA
>JAFDZQ010000033.1 GCA_018266895.1 Bacteroidota bacterium | reverse complement strand
TCAAAATTGTTTTGGACGGTAGTGGTATAGCTGCTCATCCGTTCAAAATATTTCCGGTGAGTTTTAAAAAGTTAGTTATGAATACTGTTTTATACAGAATTCCCGGGGCGTTCAAAAAACTATCCCCGGATCTCAATCAAATGAATATTTTAAAACAAAGCTTTCCTCTCATGGATTTTCACAGAAACACACTTATGCTATTAACCATGAGTTTGATAATTGGAAGATAAATAAAGGTCAAATCCATTTTAATTTGTGTCATCTGTGAAAAGCAATCCTTTTGATTTAAAATATAGTATTAGTTTCGTGTATAAATATTAAACGTTTTGGACGGCAATGGACAGCTGTTTTTAAATTCAGCTGCCTAAAACATTGCATTAATACCAATTGAAGGCAGCAGTCCGATGCTTTCGTTTGTTTCAATCTTCCTTGTAAATTTATTCCATTTGTAATTAGTAATATTTTTCTTATTCAGAATATTCTGAACATCAATGTAAGTTACAAGTGTCCAGCTTTTGAAATTCCATCTCTTATCTATCCTGAAATCTATTCTGCTGTAATCGGGAAGTCTTTCTGTATTATATTGCGAAACAGACTTAGTTCCGTTATCAGGATTTATTGGTGTGTAGGGTCTTCCTCCTGTAAAGCGGAATTTTGAAGAAACCTCCCAGGTATCTGCAAACCTGTATCCTCCTACAACTGAAATTAAAAATCTGTTATCAAAATCACTCTTCCTTTCAATTCCGTCAAGAGCTTTATATTTTGCTTCAAACAGAGAGAAGTTGGCTGTACCGTAAAAATTCTTTGTCAGCACTTTCTGAAAGAAAAATTCTATGCCCCGTGAAAAGCCCGTACCGGCAGATACAAGCGGTTCGAGCCCGAACTGGTCATTCTGCTCAAAATTACCTCCGTTATTTGCAAGAATCAGGTAGGACCTGAGAGTACTTACCGGATAATCAGAATAATTTTTATAATAAGCTTCAAACGTCATTCTCATATCATCTGACAATAAATATTCCATACCTGCTACAAAATGCTCTGCTTTTATTTCCTTTAAATTTCTGTTCTCATCATTCACTACAAGCCAGATATAAGAGGGAGACTGGTAGAATGTACCGTATGCAAAGCTCAGATTAAATTTCTGAGTGACAGAAATAAGAAGAGATGCTCTCGGAGAAACATAATTTTTTTTATTTATGTATCCGAAATAATCATACCGAAGTCCGAGATTTAATTTTAATTTTTTAAACAATGTCTGAGTAACCTGTGAATACAGGAATGCTTTTCCGGTATTGTTTTCATTATTGAATTCAAAAGCAGGAAGCACGTATCTTTCTCCGTTCTGAGGATCGGTAAAATAAGAAGTATCCTGACCCTGCTTTATTTCATTTCTGAAATTTACGAATCTCCATCCTCCGCCTAACTGAAGCTGCGAAGCAGGTACAGGATTCAGATAATATTCTGCTTTTAAACTTATCTCTCCTTCTTTCGACCTGTTTCTAAATATTTCACTGTACGAAGAATCTTTTCCGGTATAGTCAAAATTATTATAAGTCCTTCCAATACTGAATAAAGCAAAAGATTTACTGTTAAGAAGAGATTTCAGTTCATAGGAATTTACATATCCCCACTGATCATTATCAAGAATTGTCTGGTTATCCTGTTTATTTTCTTCAGTATCGTTATTGAAATTCACGTAATCTTTATTTCCTATCGCATTTACAGTCAATGTATTTTTCCTGCTCAGATCATAAACTACCTTTAGCTGCGCTGAAGAATACGCAGGTACAAATCCGAATCCCGCTGCATTGAAAATGAAATCAAGATAGCTCCGTCTTGCCGAAAAAAGCCAGGAACCTTTTTTCCTGCTGCCTAAAGGTCCTTCAAGCACAGCTCCGAAACCCGTTGCGCTTAAATTTATATCAGTAAGGAATTTATTCCTGTTTCCTTCACGCAGTCTGATATTCAGAACCGAAGATAACTTATCGCCGTATTTTGCGGAAAATCCTCCGGTGAGAAAATCAACATCCCTTATAAAATCAAGATTGATAATACTTACAGGACCTCCTGTAGCTCCCTGTGAACCGAAATGATTTATATTTGGAACGACAATATTGTCCACTAAAAAAAGATTTTCGCTTGGTGAACCTCCCCTGACAATCAGGTCATTCCTTCCGTCATTTACAAATGAAACTCCGGGCAATGTCTGGACGACTCTTCCTATATCCTCAAAACCTCCGGGATTTCTTCTTATCTCCTCATACTGCAGACTTTTGAATGAATTTGAAACATCTGAGGGAGTAACAAATCTTTCTTCAGTAACCTGAATTTCTTCCGTCGAAAGTATCTTTAATTCCGCCTGAGTATCAGCCGGCGCTCCGGAATTGACAATTATATTATCAATCAATAAAGATTCATATCCGATAAGAGAAAATCTGACAGAATATTCACCGACATTCACATCAGATATTCTGAAAAATCCGTTAATATCAGACTGCGATCCTGTGATGATATTTTTATCTTTTATAAGAGAAATTGTAACATCAGAAAGTGTCTGCTGATTGCTTTTATCAATGATCCTTCCTGTTATCTGACCTTTTTCCTGTGAAAGCACTGTATGGTACGCTGCAGTAAATATTAATAAAAACAGAAGTAATAATTTTTTCATTTATAAATTGATTTAATATAGTTTCTCTAATTAATTATTGTTTACTTAAAGTTCCCGCCGCAAAAAAATATTTAAATTAACAACACTGATTTTAAATTTTGTTGATAACAATTCCGGATAAATCTGATATCTTATAACTGAACATCATTAACATGTATCTCTGTATTTTCAAAGTTGTGTGTTTCGAAAATAATTTTCCTGATTTTTTCAGCAACAACCGCAGGATCAGATAATTGTTTCTTTTCATGGAATTCAATGAACTTGCTGACAATGCTGAAATCTTCCGGACTGGTTTTTCTGATTCTTTCCTGAGCGGGAGTATCAACGACACCCGGAGAGACAGAATAAACTTTAACCGGATTTTCAGGATATTTGAGATTTTGTTCCAGTGCAATAACTTTACTTAACATCAGAAGAGCTGCTTTGGATGAACAGTAATTACTCCATGACTCTATCGCATTATATGCAGCGCCGGAACTTATGTTGACAATTATTCTTCTGCATTTATATGATTGATAAAATGAGAGGAATTTATTGATTAGAATTCCCGGACTTATGATGTTCACATTATAATTTTTAATAATATCCTGAGTATTTGCATTCCCGAAATGCTTTGACTCCGAAAAATGGGCAGAGTTGTTCACAAGACAAATAATTTCAGGATCTTTCAGTTCACCGAATTCAAACTTACTTACCGATTCAAGATCATTCAGATCAAGTTTAATATGTCTGTAATTTTCATTCCCTTTCTTTTCTGATCTCGAGATCCCTGTAATAAAACAGTTATTGTCTTTTGCGAGTAAATCTGCGAGGGCAGAGCCGATCCCGCTGCTGGTGCCGGTAATAAAAAAATAATTCATTCTTTAATTTAAGTTAAGTTTTTCAGAAATGAAAATTTCAGAGTAAAAACAACAGGATTATATTGATAAGAGTAATTAATCCGAGAGATGCCGTAACTATTTTTTTGGTTTTACTTCCTCCGAGAAACAAAACATAGAAAATCTTTAAAACATTATTGGAAATTATTGCCTGAAATGTAGCTTTAGCAATTACATCCAGACCTATATCATATTTTCCCTGAAATAAATTCAGTAAATACGGATCTATGTCAGTAAATCCGACAATATATGACAAAACATTCAGTCCTCCTTCTCCGAAATAATTAAGAGTATAGTTAGTAATGAATCCGAACAAGATAAAAAGGACAGAAAAAAGAACTGCTATTTTTAGTTCAAGAGGATTCTTTTCTTCGATCTCAGGTTCTGCTGAATCATCTGCCTTCTTCTGTGAAAGATAAATCGCTCCGGAAATTATTACCGACAACAGAATAAGAATAACGCTGTAAGGCAAAAGTATCCTTCCGAGCGCATTATTGAATATCAGCATTAGTATGAGAATCCGCAGATACATCATCGCAGTAGCGGCAATGATCGATGCAGGATATTTTCTGCTTTCCGTTTTCTGTTCTTTGCTTTTCCTTGAAAGCACGACAGTAGTTGCAGTACTGCTGTACAGACCTCCGAGAAGCCCTGAGATCATTAATCCGGATTTTCTGAACACAAATTTCTGATGCAGATAGCTCAGATATGAAATACTTGAAACAGCAACCACCGTTATCCAGAGTACATAAGGCGAAATATTCAGATATGCAATTGTCGAGTCAGCCGGGATTATTGGCAGAACTATTCCGGCAATAATAAGGAATTTCGCAAGGGTTATGAACTCATTATTATCAAGCCTTGATGTAAATTTCTGAAAAAAACTCTTAAGCTCAACCAGTATAAGGATCGATACAACAACGAGTATTGAGAACCATCTCGGCTGAGTAATAATTATCACCGGAAGTGAGTAAGTGATAAACGCAACGATGATATTTGTTAATCCGAATGATCTGTAAATATCTATTTTTTTAAAATAGTAAATACCGAACAATATGCCGAGTATTACTGCTCCGGCTATAAATAAACTGAATTTTCCGGGTTCGGAAATGTAAAGGATAAATCCGAGAATGCCTATGAAGGTAAATGTTCTGTCTGTCCCGAATATGGAAAACTTATTTGCTTTTTCATTATGAAGTTTTCTCTGTTCAAGTCCGATCAGCAGAGAGAACAGCAAGACTATAACGAACTGAATAAGAACCTCAGGTATGTTATCTAACAGATCCAAATATACTTTTCCGTAAAATAATGTTAATATAAAAAAGATTACAGACATTAATTTTACCGGGAATTGAATTCAGATACTTACAAAATCATTTATAGTTGAGATTCGGAGACAGCCATCTTTCAATTTCTTCCGTCTTCATTCCTTTTCTTCTGGCATAATCTTCGACCTGATCTTTCCCTATTTTTCCGAGTCCGAAATATTTAGATTCAGGATGAGCAAAATATAATCCGCTCACGGAAGAAGCCGGATGCATAGCAAGACTTTCTGTAAGTTTAATTCCCGTATTTTTTTCAGCATCCAGAAGTTCAAACAATGTAAGTTTTTCCAGATGATCAGGACAGGCCGGATAGCCGGGCGCCGGTCTTATGCCTCTGTATTTTTCTTTTATAAGTTCTTCGTTATCTAGTTTTTCGTCATTTGAATATCCCCAGTATTCTGTTCTTACTTTTTTATGCATAAGTTCGGCAAATGCTTCGGCAAGTCTGTCTGCAAGAGCCTGCAGCATGATTTTATTGTAATCATCTTTATCATCGTCAAATTTTTTAATCCACTTTTCTATTCCTGTTCCTGTAGTCACTGCAAATCCGCCTATGAAATCTTTTTTGCCTGAATCTTTTGGCGCTATAAAATCAGAAAGAGAAATATTCGGAAGTCCGTCGCTTTTCTGTCCCTGCTGCCTGAGAGTGCGGAAAATATTTTTAACACTGCTTCTCCTCTCATCAGTATAAACTTCGATATCATCTCCAGAAGAATTTGCATTCCAGATCCCGATGACAGCATTTGCCTGAAGCCATTTTTCTTTTATAATTCTGCCGAGCAGTTCTTTTGCGTCATTAAATAAATTTTTAGCATGCTCGCCGACTGTTTTATCTTCAAGAATATCCGGATACTTTCCGGCTAATTCCCATGTCCTGAAAAATGGAGTCCAGTCAATGTAATGTGAAATTTCCTCAAGAGAATAATCTTTAAAAACCTTTACTCCAGTAAATGCAGGTTTTGAAATGTGCTCATCCCTGAAATCTAATGACAGCTTATTCTTCACAGCTTCAGCATAAGTCCTGTAAGGTTTTTGAACCCTGTTTTTCAGATGATGTTCACGCAGGTTTTTATATTCAGTTTGAATATCACTAATGAATTTATCTTTATTTTCTCCGAGAAGATTTCCTACAACCGGAACTGATCTTGAAGCATCGAGAACGTGAATTGTCTGACCTCTTTTGTAATTTTGTTCTATCTTAACTGCCGTATGAACCTTTGATGTAGTTGCTCCCCCTATCAGCAAAGGAATGTCAAACCCTTCTCTTTCAATTTCTCTTGCAACATGAACCATTTCATCGAGCGAAGGCGTAATAAGTCCGCTTAGTCCTATAATATCCACATTTTCCTTTCTCGCAGTTTCAAGTATTTTTTCACTTGAAACCATCACACCAAGATCTATCACATCATAATTATTGCATCCTAACACAACTCCGACTATGTTCTTTCCGATATCATGCACATCCCCCCTTACTGTTGCAAGCAAAACCTTTCCTTTGGGTTTTGCCCCTTCCTCTTTCTCAGCTTCAATAAAAGGCAGAAGATAAGCAACCGCTTTTTTCATCACACGTGCGCTTTTTACAACCTGCGGCAGGAACATTTTTCCCTCGCCGAAAAGATCACCGACAACATTCATTCCGTCCATCAAAGGTCCTTCAATAACCTGTATCGGTTTGTCAAAGAGCTTTCTGGCTTCTTCGGTATCTTCGTCAATATACTCTACGATTCCCTTGACAAGAGCATGAGTGAGTCTGGATTTTACATCCTGTTTTCTCCATGAATCGTCTCTTGCCTGAACTTTTCCCTTGTGTTTGATATTGTCCGCAAATTCCACAAGTCTCTCTGTCGCGTCAGGTCTTCTGTTGAGAAGCACATCTTCCACTCTTTCAAGAAGGTCTTTAGGAATCTCTTCATATACTTCTATCATTCCAGGATTTACAATTCCCATATCCATTCCGGCTTTTATTGCATGATAGAGAAATGCAGAATGCATTGCTTCCCTCACTGCATTATTTCCCCTGAATGAAAATGAAATATTACTTACTCCACCGCTTACAAGAGCGCCGGGAAGATTTTTCTTTATCCATCTTGCAGCATTCATGTAATCGACGGCATAATTATTGTGCTCTTCAATTCCTGTAGCTACTGTCAGTATATTCGGGTCAAAAATTATATCTTCAGGAGGAAATCCGACTTCTTTTGTCAGTATATCATAAGCCCTTTTGCAAATATCTGTTTTTTTCTCATATGTATCCGCCTGGCCCTTTTCATCAAAAGCCATGACTATGACTGCCGCTCCGTACATTCTAATCTTCCTTGCATATTCCTTGAATTTCTCCACGCCTTCCTTCATTGATATGGAGTTTACAATTGCTTTTCCCTGGACACATTTTAAACCTGCTTCTATGACAGACCACTTTGAAGAGTCTATCATTACGGGTAATTTTGATATATCCGGTTCAGATGCCATAAGATTCAGAAATTTCGTCATTACTTCTTCGGAATCAAGCATGCCTTCATCCATATTTACATCGATTACCTGCGCTCCGCCTTCTACCTGGTGCCTTGCAATAGTCAGAGCTTCTTCATAATTACCTTCAACAATAAACTTTTTGAATTGCAGAGATCCCGTAACATTCGTTCTTTCACCGACATTTACAAAATTGCTTCCTTTAAAGATCACCAGAGGTTCGAGACCGCTGAATCTGGGTAAATGTTCGGTTTGAGGAGGAACTCTCGGCTTATATTTTTTTACGACTCCGGCAATTGCCTTTATATGCTCAGGCGTAGTACCGCAGCATCCTCCGACTATATTGATAAGATCTTCTTTTAGAAATTCCTCAATCTGAAAGGCTGTTGATTCCGGAGTTTCATCATATTCTCCGAATTCATTCGGCAGACCTGCATTAGGATGAGCGCTTACAAACAATTCCGATTTTTCCGCAACAGTCGAAATATGCGGTCTGAGCTGCTTTGCTCCCAGAGCGCAGTTAAATCCAATGCTCAGAAGATCAATGTGAGATACGGAATATAAAAAAGCTTCCACCGTCTGTCCGGAGAGCGTTCTCCCGCTTGCATCAGTAATAGTCCCTGAAACCATTACCGGAATTCTTTTTCCTTTTTCAAGAAATAATTTTTCTATTCCAAAAAGCGCAGCTTTTGCATTAAGAGTATCAAAGACAGTTTCCACAAGCAGAATATCAGCGCCTCCGTCAAACAAACCCATTGCCTGTTCATGATAGGCATTTACCAGTTCATCAAAAGTAACTGCCCTGTATCCGGGATCATTGACATCAGGCGACAAAGAAGCGGTTCTGTTTGTAGGTCCGATTGAACCTGCTACAAACCGCGGCTTATCAGGTTCTCTCTGCGTAAATTCAACGGCTACTTCCTTAGCTATTTTTGCGGATTGAAAATTCAGTTCATACACAATGTCTTCCATTTTATAATCCGACTGCGCAATTGAAGTGCTGCTGAATGTATTTGTTTCCGCAATATCCGCTCCTGCCTGAAAATATTTTGTGTGAATCTCCTTTATAATGTCAGGCCGTGTAATTGAAAGAATATCGTTATTACCTTTTAATGAATGCTTATGATCCTTAAATCTTTCACCTCTGAAATCATCTTCTTCAAGTTTGTATCTTTGTATCATTGTACCCATTGCTCCGTCAAGGACAAGTATTCTTTCCTTAAGTATTTTTTTAATATCCGGCATAAATAAAAATTAATTTGTGTTTATATTTATAAAAATTACAAAAAAAAATCTCTTCTGAAATAAGTCAGAAGAGATTTCAAGAAATTGAATTTACAAATAAACTTTTGATCTTCTGACTCATCTGTTCCCGCATTAAGCAGGAAAGGAATTGGCACCTTTCACTGAAAATAATTCAGGATGGTTGCCAAGGTTTCACAGGGCCTTATCCCTCCGCCTTTCTCCATAAGTCAATTTCGAATTGTAAGAACTGTTTTCTGTTTCAAATATAGCTTAATGCAATCTAATATACAATTTAGAATTACTTAATCCATTTGTCTTCTTAAAAAACTTGGTTTTGAATAATCTTCCTCAGGATTAATGTCAATAAAATCATTTTGCTCTTCGTGAATTTTCGGCTTTGTAATATTTTCGCTTAGATCCTCATTCAGAATTACTTCTCTTCTTTTATAAGCCGGACCATCAAGTTCTTTTAACTCCTCCCCGGACGGCAGAACGGAAATTCTTCCTTTCATTTTGTAATCGTCATAATTCTTTCCGGGTTCTTTCTTTGGAGGTAGAGCAACTTTCGATTCTTCCTTCTTCGTAAATCCCGTAGCAATTACAGTTACCATTATTTCATCACTCATTTTCGTGTCTTCCACAAGTCCGAAAATATATTTGGCATCTTCACCGGCAGCTCCACGAATAATCTCGTTGATCTTTTCAATTTCCGAAAAACTTATATTACCGTTACTGCAGATATTTGTAAGAACGCATTTTGATCCTTCAATATGAATTTCATCCAGAACAGGATTTACAAGTGCGTCATTAGCAGCTCTCTGTGCCCTGCCGTCACCTGAAGCAATACCTGAACCGATCATTGCATCGCCTGTATCTTTCATTATCGTTCTTACATCGGCAAAGTCAACATTAATATCTCCTGTATCTGTAATTATTTTTGAAATTCCTCTTGTAGCATTGTATAATACCCTGTCTGCAAGTTCAAATGCCTGTTTAGATGATGCATCCTTGCTGATAAGTTTTGTAATATTCTGATTCGGGATGGCAATGAGACTGTCAACTTCATTTTTAAGTTTTTCAAGTCCATCCAGAGCCAGATCCATTCTCGGCTTGCATTCAAAATTAAAAGGCAGAGTAACAATTGCAACAACAAGCGCACCGAGACTCTTTGCTATTCTGGCAACAGCAGGAGCGCCTCCTGTTCCCGTGCCGCCTCCCAGTCCGGCTGTTATGAATACCATATCACTTCCTGCAAGTGCATCTTCAATTTCATTTCTGCTTTCTTCGGCAGCTTTAAATCCCAGAACTGCATCCATGCCTGTACCAAGTCCTTTTGTAAGGCTTTTTCCGATCTGGATTTTTACTTCCGCTTTATTCTTGTCCAATGCCTGAGCATCTGTATTTACAGCTATGAATTCAACACCGTCAATACCTTTATCCACCATTGAATTCAGGACATTTCCTCCCCCGCCGCCGACACCTACAACTTTGATCTTTGCTCCGGTATGATTGTTAATTGCTAATCTTATAGGCATTTTAGTTTCCTTTCAATTGAAATTAATTGAGATTTATTTAAAATTATATTTAAGAATTTTTATGTTTATTTTTGTTAAATTTTTTTTCAGTTAATAAAATGTTAAAGCTAAAATTTATAACTCATCAAACCATGCTTTTACCTTTTCAAATATTCCCTTTAATGTCAGGGTCTGACCTTTTTTTCTTCTTTTTATTGTATTAACGTCGTTCATTGATTTTAATCTGTGCAGCACTAACCCGACTCCGGTTGCGAATATCGGATTCTCAACCTCTTTTATCATTCCTCCCGTCAATCCTGTAGGTATACCTAAATTTACTTCCATTCCTAGTATCTTTTCAGCAAGTTCTTTTGTTCCTTTTGTAAGCGAACCGCCGCCTGTAATTACAACACCGGCGTGAAGTTCTTTTGCTATCTGCGAATTCTGTATCTCTATTGCCGAAAGCTCAAATATATCCTGCATTCTCGCCTGTATTATTCTTGCAAGTATGCTTTTGCTTGTTTTTCTCGGAATGTCTCTTATTGACTGAACAGTGATTTCTTCATCATTAAGTATCTCTGACACCAGAGAATATCCGTATTCTCTTTTTATTCTTTCAGCTTCTTCTTCTGAAATTCCAAGAGCTTCTACGATATCATTTGTTACAAGATTTCCTGCAATACCGATTCCCGCAGTATATTTTAAAACTCCTTTTTTAAATACAGCAATATCGGATGTTCCGCCTCCGATATCTATCATTGCTACACCGACTTTCTTTTCCGTCTCGTCAAGAACTGAATATGATGAAGCTATCGGTTCAAGCACAATGTCGTCTATATCTACACCGCAGCTTGTTACGCATTTTGAAAGATCATCGATGGAAGATACCAGTCCGGTAATTATATTGACCCTGGCTTCAAGCTTCACTCCGAACATACCCACAGGCGTTTCAAAGATCCCGTCTTTCCCGTCAATGATGTATTCCTGAGGAATGACATCAATTATAGTAGTATCGCTCGGCAGCTTCAGTATTTTTGCCTGATCTATCAGTCTTACAATGTCTTCTTCCTGAATTATTCTGTCTGAATTGTTTATCCCGATAATACTGCTCGACTGTATGCATCTTATGTAATGCCCTGCTATACCCACAGAAACTGATTTTATGCTTACTCCTGAATTTAATTCTGCTTCTTCGATCGCTTCCTTTATTGATTCCGTAGTCTTATTCGGATTTACGACTATGCCTCTGTGAAGTCCGAATGAAGGGGCTTTGCCAATACCAAGTATATCTATATTATTATCATCTTTTACTCTTGCTACAATGACGCATATCTTTGTCGTACCGACATCCAATCCTACAATAACTTTTTTATCCTGATATCCCCGGGTTTTCTTTTTAATCGTCATTTTAATTATTTGAATTTACCAATATCTGATCTGAATACCGCAGATCAACATAGTTAATCTTTTTCTTCAGGTGAATGTCCAATGACTGCCTGATGTAACTGTCAAACACTGTCAGCTTGTTTATCAGCAAAGTCTGATATTCCGGATCGGATATGGAAGCTGAATTATTTCTCGGAAAATAAAAAGGACTCGAGTCTTCCGAAAGATATACAATTATTTTTCCCGAATCCGACAAATTGACTTCGGAAATATTGTTGTACATTGTTTTACTTTCCTTGTAAGCGCTTAATATTATGAATAACGCAAGCCTTAAGTCTTCTTTGTTGTACCTGTTTCTCTGATTCGGACTGCTTTCGATCCTTACGCCGCTTATGACGGGCAGATCATACAGTTTATTTGAATTCTTAAATGGAAATACATCAAGTTCGTCATCTATAAGTTTCATTTCATTGTCTCCGTTAATAATTGCAAGGGGTCTCCTTTCAATTACTTCGATCTTCAGTTCGGACGGCAGCACTTTACTCACAAATACTTTCTTAAGTTCGGGATGCTTCATTATCCTGTCCTGTATTTTATCAATGTCAATGTCCTCTTCGCTTATTGTATCTTTAATTCTTGCGGCATTCAGAATCTCTTCTCTGGTCACGGTATAGTTGCCCGTTACGGTTACTTTGTCTATTGTATTGATATTTCTCCATTTCAATGACATGAAAGCAGAGACAATTACAAACAGCACAATGAGTATCAATATGATTTTCTTTATGCTCATAACGGCACTTTTGCATCTCTTTTTTTTCTTGAAATCTTCACAAACCTGCTGCACATTTCCGTAATATCTCCCGCTCCCTGAAAAATTAATGTATCTCCGTCCTGAATGATTTTGCTTAATTCGGACAAGAGGGTATCGTTATTTTCTATGTAGTATCCTTCTTTACCGGATTTTAGAAATTCGTTTAGAATAAGACTGCTGCTGATACCGGCAATTTCCTTTTCTCTTGCAGGATAAATTTTTGTCAGAAATAATATATCGGTTCCCTGAAACGCATTTCCGAATTCTGCATAAAAATCTCTTGTTCTTGAAAATAAATGAGGCTGAAATACCGTAACTATTTTCCCACCGTGAATTTTCTTAATTGCTTCAAGCGAAGCTTTCACTTCAGTGGGATGATGAGCGTAATCGTCATATATTCTGATGCCGTTTTCATATTTAAGTTCAAGTCTTCTTTTTACACCGTGAAAATCTTTCATGCTTGAGTTGAAATTATCACAGCTTATTTTCAGTTTCTTTGCAGTCAGAAATGCCGCTGCTGAATTCAGAATGTTGTGATTTCCCGCAACTCTCAGGAATATTTCTTCCTTGTTCAGTGAATACTCCGCTTTTCCGTTTTCATAGGCTACATTCTTTATTACATAATCATTATTCTCCTTAAAACCGTAGAAAATTTTATTCTTAAAATCCCTTGTTACTTCTCTTATATTTTCATCATCTCCGTATGCAATTATCACCGAACTTTTTTTGCAGTTATTCAGGAACTGCCTGAAGCTGTTCTTAATATCCTCTATATCCTTGTATATGTCCAGATGATCCGGTTCAATGTTTGTGATTACTGCAATGTCGGGTTTCAGCTGATGAAAACTCCTGTCATATTCATCCGCTTCTGCTACAGCATAACCGCTTTTGCCGTGACGGGAGGAATTTCCGTCAAGGAATTCAAGAGATCCTCCTACAAATACCGTAGGATCTAAATTTCCGTCAATCAATACTTTTGCAATCATCGCCGATGTGGTTGTCTTGCCGTGTGTCCCGCTTACTGCTATAAGGAATTTATCATTTACTATTTTTCCTAAGGCTTCAGCTCTTTTCATTACCGGTATTTTTAATCTGAACGCTTTAGCAAGCTCCTCATTTTCTTCTTTCACTGCAGAAGTATAAATCAGAAGTTCCGTATCATCAGGCAGATTACTTTCCTTATGACCCTTAAATATTTTTACTCCGTGATTTTCCAGTTTTTTAGTCGCCGGACTTAAATTAATGTCGCTGCCGGTAACTTTATAATTATTTTTTACAAGATAATCACCAATACCGCTCATCCCAATTCCGCCGATACCAGTAAGATGAATTCTCTCCGCATTTCCGAAAATTGGTTTATCGTTTGTCATAATTTGTTGTGCATTTTTCTTGAAATATTTTTGAATTCTTCTATCAGTTCCGTTTCATTTTGAAAATCGTTTAACCTTATCCTTAAAAATCTTTTTCTGCCTTTTAATTTAAGCTTTACAATTCTTACTTCGCTTCTTTCTTCTCTTGAAATTCTTTTTTCTCTCGAAAATCTTAAATTCAGAATTTCATTGTAACTTACTTCTCTTTCACCGAATCTGTTCCTGAATATTATCATTCTTTCCCCGAAAATTATTTCCCTTGCCCTGATTGTGTTGGCAAGCAGAATTATAAGAAAGAACACGATAAATATTACAATGATATAGATTATCGGATCTTTTATCACTACTTCAAAAGTAGCATGTGTGAAGTTTCCTTTAATCAAAATGTAGCCTAATAAAGTAATCAGATAAATTATCAGCGACTTGTAATAAAAATCGAGCTTGTATTTATAAATTCTGTCTTCAGTCATTTTTTAATTAACCTGATTGCCTCATCAGCTATTTTTCTTGCCGAGTCCGGATCTGCAAATTTATTTATGTTTTCAGACAATTCTGTTATTTTTTTTTCATTATGAATAATATTAATGATCTCTGTATATAATTTATCATCAATTCCGTTTTCTCTTATCATTACAGCTGCATTTTTTTCAGCAAGATTTAATGCGTTCATCTCCTGATGGTTTTCAGCTGAACCGGGTAACGGTATCAGTATGCATGCTTTCTGCATCGAAGCAAGTTCCATTATGCTTGTAATACCTGCCCGGCAAATCACTAAATCCGCAGCTGAATATGCTATGTCGATATTATCAATGAACTCAAGTATCCTGATGTTTTTTTCACTGCCTGTGAACCTGCTCTTTAAATCCGTAAAGTCTGTCTTTCCTGTCTGCCATATTATGTTAATACCGGATTCCGAAAGTCTAAATGCTATCTTTTCCACTGCCCGGTTAATACCTCTTGCGCCCTGACTTCCTCCGAATATAAAAATTGTTTTATTCATGGGTGACATCTCAAACGCTTCAACAGCTTTGTTTTTTTCTGTTACTTTCAAAGAACTTCTTATCGGATGAGGTATTCTTATAATATTGTCTTTTCTCTTAAGATATTTTTCCGTTTCCGGAAAATTTATCACTACTTTATCCGATCTTTCAGCCAGGAACTTGATCGTTTTTCCCGCAAAAGAATTTCCCTCCTGAATAAGCGTCGGGATCTTCAGCAGCCCTGCGGCATATATTACCGGCCCGCAGACAAATCCTCCTGTTCCTATTACTACATCCGGACTGAAATCCTTAAGTATTCTCATACATTTTCTGAATGAACGGATAAGCTTTACAGGAAGCTTCAGATTTCTGAAAACATTACTTCTGTCAAATCCTGAAAGTTCAATAGTCTCAAGTCTGTAATTATTTGAAGGAACTATTTTTTCTTCTATTCTGCCTTTTGCACCGATAAAAAGTATTTCAGCTTCATTGTCGGTTTTTCTGATCTCATCAGCTACTGCAATTGCCGGGAAAATATGTCCTCCCGTTCCGCCTCCGGCAAATATGTATTTCATAGACTGCTCAAAGCTTTCTATTCAATAATGATTCCTTCATCTGCGTTTTCTCTTTGTGAAGAAATATTCAGGAGCATCCCGAGTGCCGCCGAAGTAAAAATTATGGAAGTTCCTCCGTAACTTATAAAAGGCAAAGTTACGCCCGTTGTGGGAATTACTCCGCTTGCCACTGACATATTCACAAGTGCGTTCAATGAGATCAAAGTCACTATTCCGAACGCCAGATATTTTCCGAAATCATTATTGCTTTCCTTTGCGATTTTGTAACCGCGGTAAAGTATGATCAGATATAAACATAAAATCGTAAATGTCCCTATAAATCCGTATTCTTCTCCGATTATCGAAAAGATAAAATCACCGTGGGCTTCCGGCAGAAAAAAATCTCTTTGATTCGAATTGCCCGGTCCGATTCCGAATAATCCTCCGTTTCCGAATCCTATAAGCGCCTGCATAAGCTGATAACTTGTGTTGCCGCTTGTCTGATATTCAGCATAAGATGTTATTCTTCCTATTATGTAATCCTTTGAAAGCACAAATACCGCTGCAAACGGTGTCAGCGCCAGCAATGTGAATGCAATATGTTTTAGTTTCGCATCTGAAAGGAAGATCATCAGCATGCATGTGCTGAAAATAATTATCGAAACAGAAAAATTCGGCTGGATAAGTATGAGCGCCGTCACCAGCAAAACATAAAATATAACCGGCAGATATCCTCTGTAAAGCAAATAAATATAATCCTTTTTTCTGGCAAGCAAAGCCGCAACATAAATTACAATCGAATACCTTGCAAGTTCAGACGGCTGAAAACTTACAGGTCCCAGATTTATCCACCGGCTGGCTCCTTTTATCGGACCCTTGCTGCTGAACAAAGTAAATATAAGCAACACGATTGTTATCCAGATCAGTGTCTTTGAGATACTCTCTGCATACTTGTAATCAATTTTGGCAAACAAAAAGATCGTGAAAATTGACAGTATGACTTTTATTCCGTGCTGCTTGAAAAGATAATTGCTGTCCTGATATCTCTCAAATGCAAAAGTGGAACTGGCGCTGTAAACAGCCCCAATGCTGAAAATCATCAGCAAAAGCGCAGGTACAAGTATCCAGATATCAATTTTGTATTTGTGATGCATATCAGTTAAGTTTATTTACTGATTTTTTGAATTCGGTTCCGCGGTGCTCAAAGCTGTCGAACATGTCAAAACTTTTGCATGCAGGGGAAAGAAGCACAATGTCTCCTTTATTTCCGTTCTTTGCCGCAATGCTGACTGCTTCATCCATTGTTTCAGCTACCGTAACTTTTTTGTAAGAACTGAAATGCCGTGTGATTTTTTCTTTGGTCTCTCCGATTGCAATTATTTCTTTCACTTTTTTGCTGACCTGCTCATCTATCCTTGTGTAATCATTCCCAGTTTCCCTTCCGCCAAGTATAAGTATAAGATTTCCGTCAAAAGATTCAAGAGCCACTGTAAGCGAATCAATGTTTGTAGCTTTTGAATCATTGAAAAATTTTATTCCTCTGATCTCCTTTACAAATTCTATTCTGTGCTCTACGCCTTTGAACTTCTTAAGAGTTTCCTTAATGACCTCTTTTTTAATCTCAAAAGCGCGTGCGGAAATCACTGACGCAAGCGAATTGTATAAATTGTGATTGCCTCTGATATTTATTTCTCCTGCTTCCATTATTTCCTCTTCAGTGTTTTTTTGTTTATCGGTATAAATTATTTTGTTTCCCCTTATAAAACATGCAGCGTCATGAATATCATCCGATAAGTTTTCACTTATGCTGAAATATGATTTCGCCGACCTGATGTTTTTTGTCGCAGCCCTTAATATGTCATCATCATAATTTATAACCGCGATATCAGTCTCATCCTGATTTTTGAGTATCTCCAGTTTTGATCTGAGATAATTATCATGTCCTCCGTGCCAGTCAAGATGATCAGGCGTTATGTTCAGAAGAACTGCGACCCTGGGTCTGAATTTTTCTATATCATTAAGCTGATAACTGCTCGCTTCAAGAATTACAATCGTATCTTCTTTCACTTCGCTCACTATCTCGGAAAATGCAAGTCCCACATTACCGCAAACCCTTGTATCAAATCCCGCATTTTTGAATATTTCTCCCGTAAGTATTGTCGTTGTAGTTTTACCGTTAGTTCCCGTAATTGCGATTACTTTCCCTTTGCAAAACCAAAATGCAGCTTCAATTTCAGAGTAAATCTTCATATTCAGTCTCTCTGCTTTCAATATTATCTCACTGCCGGGTGAAATTCCAGGACTCTTGATAATTATATCGCTCTTAAATACTTTCTCCGAATGTCCGCCTGTCTCAACTTCTATACCTGCCTCTTTCAGTGATGTTATATCCAGATATTTAAGCTTTTCAATATTGCTTCCGTCGCTCAGAAACACTTCCGCACCATTTTTTTTCAGAAGTTTTGCAACTGCAATCCCGCTTCTGCCTGCTCCTAAAACCGTAAATGATTTATTTTTAATATCTGTCATCTGATTTTCAGTGATGCTAATGTAATTATTGCCAGTATGATTGCCACAATATAAAATCTTGTTACAATCTTCGGTTCCGGAATTCCCATCATTTCAAAGTGATGATGGACGGGTGCCATCCTGAATATTCTTTTTCCTTCTCCGAACCTTTTTCTAGTATATTTAAAATAATATCTCTGGAAAATAACCGATAATGCTTCAGCAAAAAAAATTCCTCCCAGAATTGGAAGCATGAACTCTTTTTTTACGAGTACGCATAATGTTCCGACTGCTCCTCCAAGAGCAAGCGAACCTGTATCTCCCATGAATACCTGCGCCGGATACGAATTGTACCATAAAAATCCGAGCGTTGCTCCTACAAGCGCCGAACAATAAATAACAAGCTCTCCGTTTCCCTTGAGATAAATTATGTTCAGATATTTTGCAGTTTCTACATTCCCTGAAACATAAGCTATTATCCCGATTGTTATCGCTACTATGCCTACTGTTCCCGCTGCAAGCCCGTCTAACCCGTCAGTAAAGTTTACGGCATTTGATGTAGCCGTGATTATAAATACAACAATCGGTATGTACATATATGAAAAATCAAATTCATATCCTTTTAAAAAAGGAATTGTGGTGATTGAATGTATCCCGTCAAACTGCGGAAGAAAATAAATCGAACATCCGATTATCAGTCCTACCGTGAGCTGACCTACAAGCTTATACCGCTCTGCAAGCCCCTTCTTGTATTTCTTTATTACTTTCAGATAATCATCCGTGAATCCGACTACTCCGAGAAATACCGTGACGAATAAAATCAGTATGACATAAATATTTCCTAAATCTCCCCAAAACAAAACCGGTATAAGCACTGAAAAAAGAATTATAAATCCTCCCATAGTCGGTGTTCCGGCTTTTGACCAGTGAAAATGTGGTCCGTCTTCCTTTCTTGCTTCCCCAATCTGTTTCTTCTGCAGATATCTGATAATTCTGGGTCCCAAAAAAAAACTGATGAGCAATGCAGTAATTGCCGATAACGCTGATCTGAATGTAATAAAACGGAATACATCGAAACCCGGAGGATTGAACTTCTCGTTTATTAATTCAGCCAGTCTGTAAAGCATTGCAGTTTATATTATCTTTATGATTAATTTTATTTTCCTGTCAGCGCAGTTACAACGTCTTCCATTCTCATTCCTCTGGACCCTTTTACATAAACTATGTCATTTCTTCCGACATTCAGTTTCAGCATTTCTATAAGATCTTCTTTATCTTTGAAATAAAAATTATTTTTAATTTTTTTTGCATTTTTAAATGTGTTATATGATTCTTTTCCAAATGTGTAAAGATTATCCACTCTTAATTTTTCCGCTAACTTTCCTGCTTCCGAATGTTCTTTTCTGCTGCTGTTTCCAAGCTCCAGCATATCTGAGAGGACAGCGAATTTTTTACCCTTTGATTTGTATTCCATTAATGTTTCAAGTCCCATTTTTACAGATTCCGGATTGCTGTTGTATGCATCATTAATGACAGTAAGATCATTTATTTTAAGAACTTCCATTCTCTTGGATGAAGAGGGTTTAAAATTTCCTAACGCCGATCTTATTCCTGCAGGTCTTACTTTAAAATACAATCCTGCAGCAGCAGCAGCTAAGCCGTTATAAACTGAATGTCTGCCGAATGTGGAAATTGTTGCCTCAAATTCCATATTATCTTTTGTGATCATTATTTCAGGTTGAAAATTTTTATTATAACCTTTAAATCTTCCTTTGACATCCGTATCAGATTTGTAAGAGTAAGTAAATCTTTTTTCATTTTTAACCTCCTGTGAATATTTTCTGATGAATTTATCATCATAATTTATAAAAAGTATTCCACCTTCCTTTGAGTTGAGATAATCAAACAATTCAAACTCTGCTTTTGCTACTCCTTTTAAATCCTTAAAAAATTCAAGATGCTCTTTGCCGATATTGGTTATCATTCCGAAATCCGGCTCAGCAATTTCGCATAAATACTTAAGCTCCCCGAAATGGTTGCATCCTGCTTCCAGTACGCATATCTCATGCGTCCTTTTAAGCCGAAGCAGAGTCAGAGGAAGTCCTATGTGATTATTGAAATTTCCTTCCGTCTTAAGCACTTTGTATTTCTTTGAAAGAACTTCCGATGTAAGATCTTTTGTAGATGTTTTTCCGTTGCTTCCTGCTATGCAGATCACAGGGATTTTGAAATTTCCTTTATGAATCCTTGCAAGTTCGCCCAGCGCTTTTGTAGTATCTTTTACCGTTAAAAAACTTTTACCCGGAAATTTATTTTTATTTTTTACAAACCATTTGTCGTTTACTACTGCAAGTTCAACTCCCTTGCTGAATACTGATTCCAGGTAATTATGCCCGTCCGTCCTCTCGCCTATTATTGCAAAAAATAATTCGCCTTTCTTTATTTTTCTGGAATCTATCGCTGCTGATCTGAAATTTCTCTTTCCGCATTTGTCAGTATTTATCTTCTGTATATGTCTGATCTTAAAAAGATCTTCTTTCCGGATCATAATTTATTTTACTGTTGCTGAATACTTTTCCACTATTTCCCTGTCATCGAAATGTTTCCTGACTCCCATTATTTCCTGATAAGTTTCATGACCTTTCCCGCAGATAAGAAGTATATCACCTTCTTCCGATAACTCTATGCCTCTTTTAATTGCATCTTCCCTGTTTTCAATCACTTCATAATTATCTTTCTGTCTTACTCCTTTTAAAATCTCATCTATTATTTCCATCGGATCTTCAAATCTCGGATTATCGGATGTTATGATCGCAAAGTCGGAAAGCTGAATCGCATAACTGCCCATTACAGGTCTTTTCGTTTTATCCTTATTTCCTCCGCAGCCGAAAATCGTAATGACTCTTCCGTTCCTGTTCTCGGAATTTACAATTTCTCTCGCAGATTCTATTGCGTTTTTCAGCGAATCGGAAGTATGGGAATAATCAATAACCGCTACTGCTCCGTTGGGTAAATGCAATCTGTTAAATCTTCCTCTAACTTCTATAAACTTCCTGAGCGAATTCTGAAGGAAAGAAATATCTATGTTATAATTCAAAGCAACACTGACCGAAGCAAGGATATTGTAAATATTGAATCTTCCCGATAAATTCGAAATAAATCTGTAATTATTGTTCCTGTATCCGGCTTCAAAATCGAGCCCGCCTAAAGACAGTTTTTCGTTGAATGCTTTTATGTCACTCTTGTTTTTTACTGAATAATACATCTTTACTGCTTTGCAGTTATCTAAGATTCTCTCTCCATAAATATCATCTTTATTCGAAACAGCAAAACTGTTTTCGCTCAGATTATCAAATAATATTTTCTTTGATTCAAAATAATTCTCCATGGTTTTGTGAAAATCAAGATGTTCGCTTGTAAGATTCGTGAAAACCGCCGTATCATAATTCAGTCCGTAAACTCTGTCCATCACAAGCGCTATTGATGATACTTCCATTACGCAGAAATCAGTTTTGTTTTTTTCCATCTCACCTAGCATTTCATTCATTTCCACTGAATCCGGGGTTGTAAGAGTCGAATTCATTTTTTTCCCGCCGAGCAGATAATCAATAGTTCCTATAAGCCCTGTTTTATATCCGGCTTCTTCAAGAAAATATTTTATCAGATATGCAGTCGTTGTCTTTCCGTTTGTACCGGTTATCCCGATTAATTTTAACCTTCCCGCATTGCTGAAATAAAACTCTCTGCTCATGACTGCCATGAGTTTTCTGATATTCTTCGTTTTTATAGTATCAACTGAAACATCATCATTCTTTACTTCTTCTTCTGAAATTATAAGCGTAGCGCCGTTTTTAACTGCATCATTAATGTATTTGCTTCCTTCATCCTTCAGTCCTTTTATTGCAAAGAAAATATTGCCGGGCCGGATCTTTCGTGAATCATAGGAAATCCCCGTAACATCAGCATCTTTCAGATTACCGTAATCTGTCTCTACCGAACTTCTTTTAAGCAGCTCTGAAAGTTTCATCACTGGTTTTTACAATAAAGAATTATTTTTGAACCCGGCAATTGCTTTGTTCCGGGCAGCGGTGACTGCTCCACAATTTTACCGCTTCCGTTTATAAATACATCAAAACCACCTGAAAGAAGCAAATTAATTGCTTTTCTAAGGCTAAGATTTTTTACATCAGGAACTATTACAAGTCTGTCATCGGGCACTTTACTGCTCCTTACTACTAATCTGACCTTAAGATTTTCATCCCAGTTAATTTTTTCGTTGGCAGCCGGCAACTGTGATTCAACAAATTTTGCAATAACCGGATTTCCGGTTTCTGTCTCGCTGACTTTTGCAACCGTACTGTCAATAACTTCGAATTTTATATTGCTCTCTGTAAGTAATTCTTTTGAATCTTCAAGTTTAAGATTTATCAGATTGGGTATCAGTATCTTTCTGTCATTCAGATCGCTTAACTCCTGTATGTTTACGCTGTTACCGGAATAATTCACATTCACAAAATCATTCGATGTGATATTTGTCTTTCCCGTAAAATTTATGATTCTGTTAGCAATGTTTTTGAATATCGGCGCTGCCACCTTCCCGCCGTAATATTCTCCTGATTTTGGATTATTTAAAATCACGGTTATAAGCATCTGAGGATTATCAGCCGGGAAATAACCTACGAATGAAGAATTATGCGAACTGTTCGAATACTCTCCGTTTACAAGGCGCTGCGCAGTGCCGGTTTTTCCTGCAATGCTTATTCCTTCGATCTTTGCATCTGTTCCTGTTCCTCTTTCAACTACGCCTGTAAACAAGCTTGTTAGAATTCCGGCGGTTTTCTCTGATACTACTTGTCTGATAGTTGTAGGTACTGCTTCAAATATCACATTGTTGTTTATACCGAATTCTTTCTTTACGATATATGATTTCATCATTGTTCCCTTATTGGCAACAGCTGCGTAAGCATTGGAGATCTGCATTGCATTTACAAGAACTTCATATCCGATTGCCATGTAAGGAAGCGATAATGATGAATAGTCAACCGGCCTTTTAAGCATTCCTTTGTTTTCACCGGGAAGCTCAACTCCGCTATAAATTCCAAATCCAAAATCTCTTGCATACTTATAAAACCTCTCCGGACCGAGCTGAAGTGAAATTTTACTGAACCCGACGTTGCTCGACTGTTCAACTACCTGCTGAAAAGTCATGCTCGATGCTCCGTGCACATCAGAAATTTTCAGGCCCTTTATCTCATTTAAATTATCTGTCTGGATCACGGAATTTTTATCTTCGATTTTCTCTTCAAGTGAAGCCGCAGCTGTTACGAGTTTAAATGTCGATCCCGGCTCATATATATCCGATATCACGGCATTCTTCATTCCTGATGTATCCGATGATGAAATTTTATTCGGATCGAAAGTCGGATTGGATGCCATTGCAAGAATTTCTCCGGTCTTTACGGACAAGACCACAACCTTTCCTCCGTCAGCATTGTAATTTTTCACGCCTGCAGCAAGTTCTTCTTCTGCAAATCTCTGTATGTTTATATCAAGCGTAAGCACAACATTGTTACCGTTTTCAGGATCTTTCCTCGGGAAATCCAATGAAGGTCTGTTGTTTCCCCTCCCGTCTCTCTGCATTATAACAAAACCGTCTTTACCTGCAAGTTCGTCCTGCATTGAAAGCTCAATACCGGTCTGACCCCTGTTTTCAGCATTTGTAAATCCTACAATCTGTGAAGCAAGATTTCCGTAATTGTACACCCTTTTCGGTTCTTTAAGAACAATTATTCCGTTGAATTTCAAAGTATCAAGTCCGTAAGTCTTTGACACATCTACTTTTCTTTCAAGATATACAAACGATGTGTTCTGCGAAGTCAGTTTTGATAAATATTCTTCCTTGCTCTTTCCGAATACTTTTGAAAACATTTCAGCCGCCTGCTCAGGCTTATCAACCATATTCGGATCAGCAGCAAAGGAGTATTCAAATGAGTTTGAAACCAGCACATTCATATTCCGGTCATAGATCAATCCTCTGTATGGAGAAAGGACTATCTTGTTTTCATACTGCTTTCTGGCAGCTATTTTGTATTTTTCAGATTCTATTATCTGAATGTTAATCAGCTTTACCAGTATTACAATAAATATTCCGAATAAAACCACGAAAAGAAAATTAATCTTTCTTTTCTGTATTATCGGTTTACCGGGCTTTTTGTAATTACTGAACTGCAAGGTATTTGGGTTTATGTTATTTCAACTGTGATTTCTTTATGATAATTGTATTTCCTTCATCAACAGAATTTTCCCTGTACGAAAGATTAAATTTTTCAGATGCCAGTGATTTGATCCTTTCATAACTGCTGAGCTTTTCAGACTCTGTGCGAAGCATATTGTTTATCTGCATATTCTTTTTAATTTCTTCCTTGATCTCATTATTGCTTACTGATAGTTTGTTCACATAAATTATATTGCTGATGTATATTATAAGTATTACCGAAGTAAGTATCAGAATTATCAGAAAATAGAAAATCGATATTTTTTTTCCGGACTTTTTTTTCATTTCATTTTTTAAATGATTTCCGCTGCTCTTAATTTTGCGCTTCGGGAACGGGGATTTATCTTAACTTCCTCTCTTTCAGGCATAACGGCTTTTTTTGTTATGACTTTTAACTTCGGTTTAACCTCAGTCTTGTAAAACGGATTGCTGCTTTCTTTAAACTTCCCGGATTCTTTCCTGAAAAAATTTTTAACGATCCTGTCTTCCAGTGAATGATATGAGACTATTACTATTCTTCCGCCTTTTTCCATAAGATCCAGAGAATCATTTAAGATATTCTCAAGATTTGCAAGTTCGTTGTTTACTTTTATCCGCAAAGCCTGAAATATCTTTGCAAGAAAATCAATTTCGTTTTTTTTACCGATCTTGTATTCTTCATTTACAAGATTCACAAGATCAAATGTGGTACTGAATTTTTTTACTTTCCTTTTTTCCGCAATTGCTTTGGCAAGTCTTCCTGCATTTCCGATCTCACCGAAATTTTCAAATATTTCCTCAAGCTCGCCTTTTGTAAAACTGTTCAGTATTTCCGCAGCAGTAATAAAATCCTTTTTGTAAGCCCGCATATCCAGTTCCGTATCTTTCATAAAACTGAAACCGCTTTCAGCTTCAAGCTGGTATGACGATAATCCCAGATCCAGAACTAATCCGGTTATTTTTGATATGCTGATCTCCGATATAATGTTTTTCAGATCAGCGAAATTACCGTTGACAAATGTAATTTTATCTTTATGATCCTTAAGAAAATTTTCCGCATATTTTAAAGCATTCAGATCTTTGTCTATGGATATTAATTTATCTGTGGGTTTGATTTTTTCGCAGATTAACTTTGTGTATCCTCCGCTGCCTAAGGTTCCGTCTGCTATTATCTGATGTTCAAGGCTTTCGTTGATGAGAAGTTTTACCGCTTCATGTGAAAGAACAGGTATGTGAAAGTTGTCTTCTGTCTTCATTTCTATAACTCATTTTATCAGACCGTTCTTTGCTGTTTTGTTCTATTGTGAATTAATGATTTCCGAAACTTTTTCAGCAATTTCTTCATAAGATTTTGTCATTGAACTGTCATAAGCATTCTTTATTTCAGGATTCCAGATTTCCATTTTGTCAAGAAGCCCGAGGACTATAACCTCTTTTTTTAGTTTTGCAAACTGCAAAAGCTGGGGAGGAATGACTATTCTGTTCTGTGAATCAAGTTCGCATTCATTTACAAAATTAAGAAACTGTCTGATGAAAAATCTCTGGTCTGAATTGAACTGATTGTATCTTGTGAGCCCTGTCTTCACTTTCTCCCATTCATCAAGCGGATATACCAGCAGACATTCATCCATTCCTCTCGTTAAAATTAATTTATTGTCCGCTTCAGGTTTTATGTATTTCCTGAATTTTGCAGGCAGTATTAATCTCGACTTCGCATCTATACTACAATTTGAATGTCCCTGAAACATTTACATTTTTATTTAAAATGAATTTCTTATTTTTGAATAGGTTAAATTAATTCGGAAATCAGAAATTTAATCGAAAAATTAATCAAATTTTGATACACCACTTTACTCCACTTTACTCCACTTATATACAAAAATAAGTAAATTAATTTTAATGTCAAACTAATTTATAAGTAAATAATGTAATTTCTGAACGTGAATACAAAAACAGATCAAATGAACTGCAATAATTCAAATAAAATGATTTTGATAATTTTAGCCTGAAAATATAATTGTCAGAAATGCTGAGGAATTGTTTTATTGGAGGGTGTTTTATGTTATTCCGGCGGAGAATATATTAATTCCGGAACTGGATTAATTCAGAATAAAAATTTTTACTTATACCAAAGTAATAATATTCGGTAAGTCTTTACTTCAGATGATTATGAAATAAAAAAAGCCATCCGGGTTTCCCTGAATGGCTTAATTTTTAAAACAATTTATTGATTGTTATATTTCTGAATCTTCTAATTTTACTTTTTTCTTCTTTGCTTTAGCTTTTGGTTTTTCTTCTTCAGCCTGAATTTCTTCTGCAGGAGTTTCTTTCTCAGTAACAAGCAGCTCTCTGTATTTTCTCAGACCGGTTCCTGCCGGGATAAGCTGTCCGATGATGACATTTTCCTTCAATCCGAGAAGATGATCTACCTTGCCTCTTATCGCTGCATCAGTGAGAACCTTCGTGGTTTCCTGGAATGAAGCTGCAGATATGAAACTGTCAGTAGTAAGTGATGTCTGTGTTATTCCAAGCAATACGGCATCCGCAGTAGCAGGAACAGCATCCTTTACCTTTATCAGCGCTTTGTCTTTCTTTTTCAGAACTAAATTGTATTCCTTAACATCTTTCTTGGAAATAATCTCACCTTCGGTTACTTTATCACTGTCACCTGTATCCGCGACTACAACCATTCCTTTTAAATTTTCATTCTTCTCAGAAAAAAGATTCTTGTGAACTACATCACCTTCAAGAAAATTCGTATCGCCGGGATCTGTGATTTTTACTTTCTGCAGCATCTGTCTGACAATGACTTCAATATGCTTGTCATTTATTTTCACACCCTGGATCCTGTACACTTCCTGAATTTCGTTTACAAGATATCCCTGCACTTCAGCTACACCTTTGATCTTAAGAATATCTACCGGATCAAAAGCTCCGCCTGTAAGCGGCTCTCCGGATTTTACAGAATCACCGTGTCTTACAAGTATGTGTTTACCGATTGGAATTTTATAATCTATCACTTTACTTGCATCTTTACTGATTATTCTGACTTCCCTGCTTCCTCTGGATATTTTTCCGATCTCGACAGTTCCGTCAATCTCCGCAACTTTTGAAGGATCGCTCGGGCTTCTTGCTTCAAACAATTCGGTTACTCTTGGTAAACCTCCGGTGATATCCCTGGTTTTTCCGGATTCTCTCGGGATTTTAACAATGATCGTTCCTGCTTTTACTTCCTCTCCGTCATCAACAAGTAAACTTGCCTTTGCAGGAATAAGATAAGAACTGAGAAGTTTATCATTCTTCGGACTTAAAATCTGAATAGCCGGGCTCTTTGTTTTGTCCCTGCTTTCTATTACTATCTTCTGGAAATAACCTGTCTGCTCGTCTTTTGCAAGTTCATACTGCTTTCCTTCTTCAAGGTCAGAATAACTTACAATACCGTCATCCTCTGCGACTATAACAGAGTTGTACGGATCCCATTCATACAATATTCCGTTTTTCAGAACTTTCTCATTTTCCTTGACTTTCAGATGTGCTCCGTAAGGCACTGAATATCTTGCCAGCTGTGAACTGTTTTCATCTATGATATTTATCATTCCGTTTCTGCTGAGTGATACATACTCAGTTCCTACGCTGCCTTTGTATTCAACTATTTTTATCGCATCGAATTTAACTCTTCCGTCGAACTTTGTAACGATCTGTGACTGTGTAATGATCTTACTTGCTGTACCCCCGATGTGAAAGGTTCTCAGAGTAAGCTGAGTTCCCGGCTCACCGATTGACTGCGCAGCTATGATACCGACAGCTTCTCCGACTTCCACAAGCTTTGCAGTCGCAAGATTTCTCCCGTAACAGTTTGCGCACACGCCTCTTTTGGTTTCACAGGTAAGTACTGATCTTATTTCTACCTGTGTTATGGGTGTTTCTGAAACAATCATTGCTTTTTCTTCGGTAATAACTTCACCCGATTTTATTATTATTTTCTTTGTCAGCGGGTTTATAACATCATGAACAGCAACTCTACCAAGAATTCTTTCGGCAAGAGTTTCCTTTACATCTTCTCCTTCTTTCAATGCTTCAGTCAGAACTCCTCTTGAGGTTCCGCAGTCATCTTCTGTAATTATAACATCCTGAGCCACGTCCACAAGTCTTCTTGTGAGATATCCCGCATCAGCTGTTTTAAGAGCAGTATCCGCAAGTCCTTTTCTTGCTCCGTGAGTTGAAATGAAGTACTCAAGAATTGAAAGACCTTCTTTAAAATTTGCAATGATGGGATTTTCAATAATCTCACCTGCCTGACCCGTCATGGACTTCTGAGGTTTCTGCATCAGTCCTCTCATTCCTGCAAGCTGACTTACCTGTTCGGCTGAACCTCTTGCCCCCGAATCGATCATCATGTGCAGTGAATTAAATCCGTTCTTTGACTTTGTCAGATTAAGCATCAGATCCCTCTTTACCTCATCACGGACATGTGTCCAGATATCAATAACCTTATTGTATCTTTCGTTTTCTGAAATAATACCCCGGGCTTTTGACTTCTCGATTATATCAACTCTTTTATACGCATCTTCAATAATTTTATCCTTTGTCTTCGGGACTTCAATATCATCAATGTTTACGGAAAGTCCGCCTGATGTAGCATACTTGAATCCGATTTCCTTCAGATCATCAAGAAACTTCGAAGTCTCAAGATTTCCCACTATATTATAAATCATTCCTATGATTTCAATGATTTTTTTCTTTTTCAGAAGTTCATTTATAAAAGGAATTTTCTTCGGGACTATCTGATTAAAGATCGTTCTGCCCGTTGTTGTCTCTATAATTTTACCGTCTATCCTTACTTTAATCTTGCTGTGAAGATTAATTATTTTATTATCATACGCTATCATTACTTCTTCCGGTGATGAAAACATTTTTCCTTCTCCCTTGTCACCTGACATTTCCTTTGTCAGATAATAGCATCCGAGAATGAGTTCCTGATTAGGTATCAGTATCGGCGCGCCGTTCTGAGGAGAAAGTATGTTATGTGAAGAAAGCATCATAATGGAAGCTTCCAGCTGAGCTTCATAGGAAAGCGGAACGTGAACCGCCATCTGATCACCGTCAAAGTCTGCATTAAAAGCTATGCATACGAACGGATGAAGAGTTATCGCTTTGCCCTCTATAAGCACAGGCTGAAAAGCCTGTATGCTTAATCTGTGAAGAGTAGGTGCTCTGTTAAGCATAACAGGATGTCCGTCAATTACATTTTCAAGGATATCCCATACTTCAGGAGTTCTTTTGTCAATTAACTTTTTCGCGCTTTTTACAGTCTTAACATAATCCCTGTCAATAAGTCTTCTGATTACAAACGGCTTGAATAATTCAAGAGCCATATCTTTCGGAATTCCGCACTGATGAAGCTTTAGTTCAGGTCCTACTACGATTACGGATCTTCCGGAATAGTCAACTCTCTTTCCGAGCAGATTCTGTCTGAATCTTCCCTGCTTTCCTTTGAGAATATCAGAAAGGGATTTCAAAGCCCTGTTCTCTGCTTTAACAGCGGTTACTCTTCTTGAATTGTCAAGCAACGCATCAACAGCTTCCTGAAGCATTCTTTTTTCATTTCTTAAAATAACTTCAGGCGCTTTTATGTCTATTAATCTTTTTAATCTGTTGTTTCTTATAATAACTCTTCTGTAAAGATCATTCAGATCGGATGTGGCGAATCTTCCGCCTTCAAGCGGAACGAGAGGCCTTAACTCCGGCGGGATTACAGGCACTACATCAAGAACCATCCATTCGGGTTTATTTGCTCTGCTGCCCGGTTTCGTTCTGAATGCTTCAAGCACCCTCAGCCTTTTTATGTTCTCGGCTTTCTTAAGTGCTGACGGATCATCTTTCAGTTCAGCTCTTAATCTTGTAATCTCTTCCTCAAGGTTCACTCTGCTCAGAAGATCCTTTATGGCTTCTCCGCCCTGACCGGCAATGAATTTTTTCGGATCATCATCTTCAAGATTATGCTCTTCTTCCGACATACTGTCAAGTACTTCATTATATTCATCTTCGGTTATAAGCTGATTTTTTTTGTAATTCGTTTTAGCGGGATTAATTACAACATAGGTTTCATAATATATTATTCTTTCCAGTTCTTTCGAAGTAATGCCGAGTACATAACCGATTTTTGTAGGCATTGATCTGAAATACCAGATATGAACAACCGGAACACTCAGAGTAATATGTCCCATCCTGTCCCTTCTGACACTCTTCAGATTAATCTCCACGCCGCATCTGTCGCAGACAATTCCCTTGTATCTTATGCCTTTGTATTTTCCGCAGTGACATTCCCAGTCTCTGACCGGACCGAATATTTTCTCACAGAACAAACCGTCTTTATCCGGCTTGAATGTCCTGTAATTAATTGTTTCCGGCTTTAACACTTCACCAAATGATTTTGAAATGATCGAATCAGTTGAAGCTAAATTGATCGAAATTTTCGAAAATCTTTTTCTTTTGTGCTCTGTTTTAAAAGCCATTTTAACCTCTTTGATTTATGTTTAAATTTTTTTTCTGTCTGTAATTTTAAAACTTTTTCTGAAGCTGAAATCCTTCATATGCATTACTGATCATATCCTGTATACTCAAAACCGGTTTCCTTAAATTCTATTCATCCAGATTTATGTCCAGGCATAACCCCTGAAGCTCTTTCAGCAGTACATTGAAAGATTCCGGAATTCCGGGTTCAGGAAGATTATCTCCCTTAATGATCGCCTCATAAACCTTGCTTCTTCCCGTAACATCATCACTCTTGTACGTGAGCATTTCCTGAAGTATGTGAGCTGCGCCGTAACCCTGAAGCGCCCAGCATTCCATTTCTCCGAATCTCTGTCCGCCGAACTGCGCTTTTCCTCCGAGCGGCTGCTGAGTTATTAGCGAATATGGTCCGATGGATCTTGCGTGCATCTTGTCATCGACAAGGTGAGACAGCTTCAGCATATAAATATATCCGACTGTTACTTTCTGATCCAGCTTTTCTCCTGTCTTGCCGTCATAAAGATCTGTTCTTGAATTGTCGCTCAAACCTGCTTTTGTGAGATATTCCATAATCTCCGCAACAGTTGCTCCGTCAAAGATCGGAGTTGCGAATTTTACACCGAGATTCTTTGCAGCCCAGCCGAGCGCTGTTTCATATAATTGTCCGAGATTCATTCTTGAAGGCACTCCGAGCGGATTCAATACTATATCGACCGGAGTTCCGTCCGGCATAAAAGGCATGTCTTCCACCGGAACAATTTTTGCAACAACTCCCTTGTTACCGTGCCTACCCGCCATTTTATCACCTACAGAAAGTTTTCTTTTCTTTGCAACGTATACTTTTGCAAGCTTTACAACTCCTGTCGGAAGCTCGTCACCGAGTTTAACCTTATCTTTTAATCTCTTATATCTTTCTTCAATTTCATTCTGTTTGAATGTATAATTTCTGTATATATCCGGAATCAGCCCGTTCGCTCTCTTGTTATCCGACCATTCGCTTTCATAATCAAAATCATTAAGCAAATATCCCTGAGTTTCTATAAGATTCAGGAAAGTGTCTTTTTTGAATGTGGCACCGTTTTTTACAATGATGTTACCCTTTTTATCCTTAAGACCTGATGATTCTTTTCCTTCCAGAAGTATGTCAAATTTTTCAGCAATTTTATTGTTCAGATCCTTTATCTCTTTTTTTCTTTCCGCTTCAAATTTGTCGATCTTTCTCTTTTCATCTCTCTTGCTTTCAGTGTCTCTTGTCTTTCTGGAAAATAATTTTTTGTTTATGATTATTCCCTTCAGACCCGGGGTCGCCTTTAAAGAAGCATCCTTTACGTCTCCTGCCTTATCTCCGAAAATCGCCCGCAGAAGTTTTTCTTCCGGCGTCGGCTCCGTCTCTCCTTTTGGAGTGACTTTTCCGATTAATATATCGCTTTCCTTGACCTCGGCACCAATCCTTACTATTCCGTTTTCATCAAGATCTTTCGTAGCTTCTTCGCTGACATTAGGAATTTCCTTTGTTAGTTCTTCTTCTCCTCTTTTTGTGTCCCTGACTTCAAGACTGAATTCTTCAATGTGAATGGAAGTGTAAACATCTTCGGCAACTAATTTCTCGCTGATGATTATGGCATCTTCATAATTGTACCCTCTCCACGGCATGAATGCCACAAGCACGTTTCTGCCCAGCGCAAGTTCGCCGTTATGAGTTGATGAACCGTCTGCAAGTATATCGCCTTTTTTTACTTTCTGATTTTCTGTGACAATCGGTCTCTGATTTATGGATGTATCCTGATTAGTTCTTAAAAACTTTACAAGTGAATATTCCACTAATTTTTTATTGTCAAAGCTCAGCAGACTTTCGTCTGAATCTTCCTTTACATTATACCTGACTATGATTTTATCGCCGGCTACATATTCCACAACCCCGTCAGCTTCAGCAAGAAGCATTGTCCTGGAATCCCTTGCAACTATTTCCTCGAATCCCGTACCGACAACAGGCGATTCCGGTCTTAAAAGCGGTACTGCCTGTCTCTGCATATTACTTCCCATCAGAGCTCTGTTTGCATCATCGTGTTCAAGGAAAGGAATCAAAGCCGCCGCCGCGCTTACGATCTGATTTGTCGCGACGTCCATATAATCTATCTCTTCCTGTTTCAGCAATGGAAAATCACCTTTGAATCTTCCTTTGATCTTTTCATTTAAAAAATTTCCTTTTGCATCAACGGGTTCATTCGCCTGTGCAATTTTATAAAAATCTTCTTTCTCCGCAGAAAGATATTCTATCTCATCTTTTACTTTTCCGTCAATGACTTTTCTGTAAGGCGTTTCTATGAATCCCAGTTCATTTATTCTGGAATGAATGCACAGTGACGATATAAGTCCGATGTTCGGTCCTTCAGGAGTTTCTATCGGACAAAGTCTTCCGTAGTGAGTGTAATGCACGTCTCTAACTTCAAATCCGGCTCTCTCTCTTGAAAGTCCTCCCGGTCCAAGAGCGCTGATTCTTCTCTTATGAGTCATTTCAGCAAGAGGATTCGTCTGATCCATAAATTGTGATAGCTGGCTCGTACCAAAAAATGATGCAAGTGCGCTGGTAATCGGTCTTGCGCTGATCAGTTTTGAAGGCGTCAGGTTTTCTTCATCATGAATGCTCATTTTATCCCTTATCGTTCTTGACATTCTTGAAAGTCCGAGAGAAAACTGAGCTGACAACTGCTCGTTAACCGTTCTTACTCTTCTGTTTCCAAGGTGATCAATATCATCCACTTCTTTTTTACCGTCGGCAAGGTCTCTGATATAATTAATAATGCTTACAATATCTTCCTGTGTTAATACCGTTATATGAGGATCAGTTTTAAGTCCGAGTTTATAATTGATCTTATAACGTCCTACATCTCCCAGATCGTATTTCTTAGTATTGAAAAATAATTTTTCTATATAGCTTCTGGCGCTTTCTGCTTCAGATTCTATGAGAGCCGCTGCGGCTTTCTTGTCTTTCGGAAGCTGATCTGCCGGTGTTTTTTCAATCAGAAGGTCTGATTCATCGTCATCGTTTACAACAGTATTGTAAATGATTCTTTCACCGTCAGTGGTGCCGGATTTTAATAATTTCAGTTCTTTGATTTTCGAATTCAGAATTGAAACAAGCTGTTCCCCTGAAAGTATCGTGCCTTCGGGAATCCCGAGATCATCCCCGGTATCCTTATTTACAACGTTTTCCAGAACCGTTCTGTCAACATAATCAAGATAATTCTTGTCGTTGATCTTTACTGTTTCTACTAGATCAAACAATTCCAGCATCTGATAATGTTCATTAAGCCCCAGAGCTTTTAACAAAGTTGAAAAATAAAATTTCTTTTTCCTGTCAACATAAGCGTATAAAAGATCATTTATATCAGTAGTAAACTCAACCCACGAGCCTCTGAAAGGAATTACCCTTGCTGAATAAAGTTTTGTTCCGTTTGCATGAATGGATTCGCTGAATACAACACCCGGTGATCTGTGAAGCTGGCTGACGATCGCTCTTTCCGCGCCGTTAATGATAAAGCTTCCTCTTGGTGTCATGTAAGGAAGATTTCCGAGATAAACATCGTTTTCAATCGTATAGTTATATTCTTTAGCGGCAGCATTCGGTTTAGTGGAAAGTCTCAATCTGGCTTTGACCTGAACTGCATAAGTAAGTCCCTGTTCCTGACACTCAATTACGGAGTAATGAGGTTTTTCCAGATAATAATCCACATATTCAAGCAAAGCTGTTTCCCTTGAATCAGTTATAGGGAAATTATCTTCAAATACTTTCTGAAGTCCCTGTGATTTCCTTTTGCTTGCCGGCACATCTTCCTGTAAAAAATCCTTATAAGACTGTATCTGTACATTAAGTAAATCAGGCGGATCATGCTTTATTGAAGTCTTTGCAAAGGTGAGTCTCTTATTCTTGCTGTTTAACGGTTTTAAATTCAGTTCCATTTCTCTTGTTTCCAAGTTTTATACCCCCGGAATTTTTAATAAATAATCCCGGCTGACAAAATTGCCGGGACTATTTTATTTTTATAAAAATATTTTTTTGTAAAAATTAATTTTGTTACGGATTGTTAAAGTGTATTATTTAATTTCAACTTTTGCGCCTGCAGCCTCAAGATCAGCTTTGAGTTTTTCCGCATCTGCTTTTGAAATATTTTCTTTAACAGGTTTTGGAGCGCTTTCAACTAATCCTTTTGCCTCGGTTAATCCGAGTCCTGTAGCGTTTTTGACGGCTTTGATTACATTGATTTTTTGTGATCCTGCTTCTGCAAGAATGACCGTAAATTCAGTCTGTTCTTCAACCGGAGCTGCTGCTGCGCCTGCAGGTGCGCCTGCCATCATCATAGGAGCTGCTGCTGTTACGCCGAATTTGTCTTCAAGAATCTTTTTTAATTCCGAAGCCTGGGAAAGTGTTAATTCACCTATTTTATCTGCTATTTCCTGTACTGACATTTTATTTTAAATTTTAATTTGTTTTTAAAAATATTGTTTGAATTATGCAGCCTGTTTTTTTCCTACCTCTTCAATGACGCTGAAAAGATCTCTCATTGCTGCATTTATTGATCCGACAATTCCTGAAGCAGGTGCATCGATAGAACTTAATATCGAAGATATTACTTCTTCCTTCGTCGGCAATAAAGCTAAAGTGTTAAGGTTTTTGCTGCCGTACATTTCATTTTCGACAACGGCTACCTTCAGCTTTGGCTTTTCTATCTTGTCAAAAAATTTCTTTATGATCTTAGCCGGTGCAACGGGATTCGTTGTTGCAAATACTACACCCGTGGGACCGTTCAGTGATTCTGTTAATTTTTCCAGATGCGAAGAATATTTACCCGACTCTTTCAAAGCTCTGACCGTCAGTGTGTTCTTGACAACCTTATACTTTACTCCCGCCTTGTAAAATTCTTTTCTGAGTTCATTAACTTCTTCGACCGTCAATCCGCTAAAATCGGTAAAGTACATCGCTTCAGAAGAATCAATCATATCTTTTATCTCCTGAACTGCTGTTACCTTTTGTTCTTTGTTCATTAACGATCAGTTAAATTTAAAAAAATTGAAGCTGATTAGATTTTGCTTATCCGAAGCGTGATAAGCATATTTATAGTGTTGAGTGCGTAAATTCTAATTTTTTATGCAGCAGTTTTAACGTTTGCATGTGTTTTGTCCACTTTAATTCCCGGACCCATAGTTGATGAAATCGTAATGCTCTTAATATAAGTTCCTTTTGATGCGGAAGGTTTGAGTTTTACGATAGTATGAAGAAAAGCATCAATATTTTCTTTAAGTTTATTTTCATCAAATGATAATTTACCGACAATCGAATGGACAATGCCGCTCTTATCAACTCTGAAATCAATTTTACCGGCTTTTACTTCTCTGACCGCCTGACCTACGTTTGGAGTCACTGTTCCGCTCTTCGGATTAGGCATCAGACCTCTTGGTCCGAGTACTTTTCCGATCTTTCCGAGTTCGCTCATAGTATCGGGAGCTGCAATAATGACATCAATATCAGTCCATCCTTCCTGTATCTTCTTTATATAATCATCAAATCCAACATGATCTGCACCGGCTTCTCTGGCTTCATCGTGTTTTTCAGGTTTTGCAATAACAAGAACTCTGACAGTTTTGCCTGTTCCGTTTGGCAATGAAACCGTTCCTCTGACTACCTGATCTGCATGCTTGGGATCCACTCCGAGTCTTACCGCTACATCCACTGATTCATCAAATTTAGCCGGCTTTGCCTGCTTTAATTTTGCTACTGCATCCGTTAAACTGTATTCTACCGTTTCGTCTATTTTCTTCTTGGTCTCTTTTTGCTTTTTGGTTAATTTCATAATTATAAAAATTTAAAATTTTAATTTTCTACGGTAATTCCCATGCTTCTGGCTGTCCCGGCAACAAGCTTCATCGCAGCTTCTACATCGTGCACATTTAAATCAGGCATTTTTGTTTCTGCAATTTCCTTCAGCTGTTTTCTGGTCACTTTGCCTACTTTATTCTTATTCGGAATTCCCGAACCCTTGTCAATTCCAGCAGCTTTGATAAGCAATACTGCCGCCGGCGGAGTCTTTGTTATGAATGTAAAGGACTTATCTGAGAAAACCGTTATCACTACCGGAATAATAAGACCTTTTTTATCCTGTGTTCTTGCGTTGAATTGTTTGCAGAATTCCATGCCGTTTACTCCTCTTTGTCCGAGTGCCGGTCCTACCGGTGGCGCCATTGTCGCTGATCCGGCGGGTATCTGCAGCTTTACAAAACCTGTTATCTTCTTTGCCATTTTCTGAAAATATTAATTTTTAATTTTATTTTTCTTTTTCAATCTGACCTAATTCAAGCTCAATTGGGGTCTTTCTTCCGAATATACTTACCATAACTTTCACCTTAAGCTTTTCAAGATTCACTTCAAGTATGTTTCCGCTGAAATTATTGAACGGTCCGCTTGTAACTTTCACGGGATCACCGACATTCAGGAATACATCGAGTTTATCTTCATCCGCCTCGTCATTGAGAATCGCTTTAATTCTTTTTACTTCATTTGCCTTCAGGGGGATCGGTTCAAGCCTTTTTCCCTTAACGCTTTTAGATCCTACCATATTTATTATTGACGGTGTCTTTGAAACGAAATCCCTGATCTTATCATCAAGATCAGCTTCTATAAGAATGTATCCTGGAAGAAAATTCTTAAGCCTTATCTTCTTCTTGCCGCCTTTTACTTCGAATACTTTTTCAAGAGGTATGAGTACATTGTTTATTCTGTCTTCAAGCTTTTCTGTCCTGATCTCATTATCAAGATACGCTTTGACCTTGTTTTCATGTCCTGAAATAATTCTTACAGCATACCATTTGAACTTTCCGGACTCTTCTTCTGCTGTTTCTGTTTCCGGTTTCATATCTTCTTCGGATCCTGTTTTTATGTCCGGTTCTGTCATGTTTTTATCGTTATTTTTTTCTTCTGTCATTTATAAGCTTTTATGCTCCTTAAAATATAGCCTTAAGCAGTTCACTGATTCCCTTGTCTATTATGTATACTATCACAGCCGAGATAAGCATTGTTACGACAACAACCTTTGTAGAATCTATCAGCTCCTCTTTTTTAGGCCAGGAAACCTTCTTCATCTCTTTGTATATATCTGTGAAAAAATTTATTATCTTATCTTTCATTATGATTCGTATATTTGCTAAAAATGGTTTTGATGCTTCTGAATGCACGGGAGGAGGGACTCGAACCCCCAACCAACGGTTTTGGAGACCGCTACTCTACCAATTGAGCTACACCCGCATTTTATTTGGACTCACGGTGCAATATGTGCTGCTTTGTCCATTTGCAGTATTTTTTCATCTCTAATCTTTCTTTTGAATTGATTCTGCTCTTTGATGAGACATATACCGATTTACCCTTATGCGGACCTTCTACGCTGACAAGCTTTATTTTGATTCTTGATCCTTCTTTTGCCATTATATTAGAATGTTTGTTTTGCTAAAATTTTTAACTTCAGGTTTAATACAGGTTATATCTATGAATTAATTGAAATGATATTTAATAACTCTGCTTTGAAGAACTGTTTTAATTTATTTAATCTTGTACTATTTCAGTTTGAGCTGATGACCGGGATTGAACCGGTGACCTCTTCCTTACCAAGGAAGTGCTCTACCAACTGAGCTACATCAGCATTTCCTTTTTTACGGATTAAAACAATTTAGGCGGATCTACACCTAATGCTGTTGCAAGAGCGATTAAATGATCCTGTTCCTGCACTAATATGCTTCGTATCTGTTCTGCAAGTGCAAATTCTCCAAGATCTTCACATTGCTTTACTCTCTCTCTGTAATTTAATATCGTGACTCTTTCATTCTCCAGATCAAAACTCAGCATGTCTTTCGCCTTCTCAGAAGTCTTTACTTTTTCCGGAGTTACCGATGGCATTCCTCCAAGATAATCAATCTGTCCGGCGATTGTAAGCGCATGTTGCAACTCTTCCTTTGCATGAAGCTCAAGCTCAGATGCAATATTCATATATTCTGCACCTTTTAATACCTGGGAATAATTCACATAGGAAATTATTGCCTGATATTCCCTTCCTAGATCTCCGTTCAATAATTCAATTAACTTTTTTCTTGTTAACTTCATGATGTTATAATATTAGAATTCTCTTTCTGTATCTGGAGCGGGAGACGAGACTCGAACTCGCGACCAACAGCTTGGAAGGCTGTGACTCTACCAACTGAGTTACTCCCGCCTTTTCAATTATCAATGTTCAATATTCGACTTTCAATTTTCTTGTTTCAGTATATCACCTGATTCAGCGAACATTATTTATTGATCATGTGGGTAGGGAAGGATTCGAACCTCCGAAGACAATTGTCGACAGATTTACAGTCTGTTGCGTTTAACCACTTCGCTACCTACCCTACATTAACCTTTTTTTTGTATATTTTGTAAATAAAGATTGCGAAAAGATTTATAAAATATCTAATTCAACTTATTAAATCAATAGATTTATTGGTAAATCTTGAAATATTTTGTCCTTATTATAAGTTAGTCAATCTGAACATTAATAATTATGCATAAATGAAATCATGAGATCAAAATTTTTCACCTCCTTCCAAAATATTGAATATTTGTTCACGAAATTAAAACTATCAATTGGCTTGTTTCTCACACAGTAACACATTCTAATACTGATTAGACTCACCTTTTATACAATTTTTCAACACTATCTTAAGAATAAAAGTGTGTATCTGTGAAAATCTGTGTCATCTGTGAGTGAAAAGCTGCTGGATTTAACTGTAAGCATGTATTTATTCAACTTTAAGTTCAGGTAACAAAAAAACAATTTCATTTAAATCTTTGATATTATATTTTTTAAAAGAAATACATAAGAAGATTATTTATTATTATTAAACAAAAAATATGAACAACAGAGTAGTTCACTTCGAAATACCGTGCGATAATCCCGAAAAGGTCATGGAATTTTTTAAGGAAGTATTCGGGTGGAAATTTCAG
>JAFDZQ010000032.1:10913-41052 GCA_018266895.1 Bacteroidota bacterium | reverse complement strand
AACCCGGTAAACCTGACGTTTCAAAATTGTTTCCTAAAAACAATAGGACCAATTCAGATTCCAAGAGTATTAAAAAGCTCAGCAAATCCGAGGTTGATAAATTAATCAGTAAAAACAAGAATTCATACAAAAGAAATTTAAGCGGAAACTGGATTCTTCAGGAAGACTTTGAAACAGGAATTTTCCCTCCGAACAACTGGGTTCCTACAAATGCTCCGGGTCAGCAATGGGAACAATACAATGTCAGCGGATACGGCATTGGAAACTATTGCATGTTTTATTCAAACTGGAATTGCACATATTCATATAATGTAATTTTCTCACCTTCCTTTAATACACTTACACAAAGCGGTGATAAATTAATATTTGATTATGCTTATGCTCCTTATAATGATGGCAATAATGATTATTATGATGATCTGGAAATATTATATTTTGACGAAACAGATCAGAGCTGGTACAGTTTAATTTATTATAACGGAAGTGAACTGCAGACTTCTCCGGGAACCGGCAATTATTTCGAACCTAATAGTTCAGAGTGGGGAACAAAGATGATAGATATTCCCGCAAATGCATCTCAGCTTTATTTCCAGCCATGGGAAAACTGCAGTAACAATATTTTTATTGATAATATCTATGTTGGTCAACCGTCTCCGTCAGGAAATGAAGCTTCCGTAGAAAAAGTCTGGGCTAAAGGAAAACTTCCTCTGGTGTACGGTGTGCCTGATAAAATCTCAGCATTAATAAAAAATAATTCAGCATCGGCGATGACAAATCTGAAAGTTTATCTGAATATTACAGGAACGAATTTTCTATCCGATTCATTAGTGATTCCGAATATAAATGCTGGGGATACTATGCAGGTTGATTTTAACGGATTCACGCCTGTGCTGAACGGATTTTCCATCGTAACTATTTCAGTTCCGGATGATGATAATAATTCCAATAATTCAATGGATTTTAATTCGGAAGTAAATTCCAATTCAATAAGATACGTGGATTCAAATTGCTGCAATGGTTCGGTCGGATGGATCGGTGAATATTCATTTCTGAATAAGTACTACATGTCAGGAACCGGGCAGATCAGAGAAGTGAATATAAAGCTGTCAGGCGACGGGAATGTAGGGCAGATAGTATACGGATATGTTGTTAATAACAGCGGAATTGTCGTAGGTAAATCGCCTCATTATAAAATAAAGGAATCCGATCAGGGATCATACAAGACATTTGAAATTACAGACCCGAAACCTGTGATCATCACAAATGATTATTATTATGTTGGTATTGCCCAGACTGAATATTCAGGACCAGATTTTGCTTTTACTCCTCAGCAGTTTTTATATGACATGCCTTCAAGACCGGATGCAAATTATTACGCAAATCTTGCACCAGCGGGATCAAACGTCGGCATAGGTGAATTCCCGAGAGAATACGGTCAGAATTATGCAATAGAATCAGTGATCGGAAATCAGGCAGTTAATGATGCGGGAATCTCTGATATGGGTCTGACTTATGATCAGTATTTCAGTTCAACGACTTTTTCTCCGGTCGGGAAAGTATTTAATGCCGGAACAGGATCTGTCAGCTTCAATATAAAAAGGACAATATCACCCGGAGGATATACGAGCACGAAATCTGTTACAGGTTTATCTGCAGGTTCAAATACATTTGTAACTTATGATCCATGGACATTTGTTTCAGGCACTGTTTACACGATAAGAGATTCCATACTTTTGTTTGACGGTAATAATTCAAACAACCAGATGACTGCTTCCATAACTCCGCGAATTGCAAAGCAAATGTGCGTGTTATGGCAGCAGCAGAAGGACAGGGACAGTCTGGTTAGAGCAATAAATAGTGACGGAAGATATGCGAACAATTTCGATACAGTAAGAATGAATTACACAGGATCATACAGACCATGGAAAATCATGTTTGTTAATTTCAAGGAAGAAGGAAATTATTCCCCGTGGGTCAGGGATTCCTTAAAGCAGTTTATTGATAATTCCACATCATTAAATAAAAAGACACTCGCAGTATTCGGAGATCAAATTGCTTACAACAATGACCCGGTTACAGGATTTCCGACGCCTGCTGATTCGATCTTTTACAGACAATATCTTAAATCCAGGACAATCAGTGATGACTGGATAGGAAGTATTCCGGCGAGTTCTGGTAAGTTCAGAGGAATTGGTTTCTTTGCGGGTATCGCACAGGATTCTGTTTCAGATCCGTACACGCCTGAATTAATAAGACCGGTTAACGGCAGCATAGCTGCATTTAAGCCTAAATCTGTAACGGGCAGCGGTTCCGATTCCTGCATTGCAGTATGTTTTGCCGGTGCTAATTACAACACTTTCTTTATGACGAATCAGTTTTCGAGTCTCAGAGCGACAAATTCATCGCCTCTTGACGGTCCGGTATTAGTTTATACAAAGATCATAGACTGGTTGCAAAGCATAAGTACAGGTGCAAAAATTCTTGACCTTACAATTTTACCTGAAGGGCTTTATGATCCTAATGCAAATTCAATGGTAAGAGACACAGTAAGAGTTTATTTAAGAAATGCTTCAAGCCCGTTTGCAAGGGTTGATTCCGGAAAAGCATATCTGAGTCCGTCGGGACAAGCTTCCGTATTATTCAGCAATGCTTCCAACGGAGTTAACTATTACATTCAGATAAAGCACAGGAATTCAATTGAGACATGGAGCAAACTTCCGCAGATGTTTTCATCAAATCAGCTGACGTATGATTTTACAACATCTGTAACGAAAGCTTATGGCGATAATTTGAAACAATCAGGTAACAGATGGGTAATTTTCAGCGGGGATGTAAATCAGGACGGAGCTGTAGATGCTTCGGATCTCAGCAATGTTGATAATGATTCGTACAATTCGCTCAGCGGATATGTGGTTACAGATCTTACCGGAGATAATTTTGTGGACGCTTCTGACGGCTCGATATGCGACAATAATGCAACGCTTGGCATCTACAGAAACGCACCTGCGCCTTCTGTATATGCGGGTCAGCCGGAGGATGATTTACGATCTGTCAGTATTTCAGGTGAAAATGAATTCAAGACTGACCGGGAGATATATGAAAGAACAAAGAATATGAACAGATTCACGGATCCGGATTTTAAACGGGGAATTAAATTTGCAGTAAGAAAAAACAACATGCTTGAATATAAAACTTTAAAATAGTTTTCATATTCTTAGTATACATATAATCTCCTGCTTTTCCCAAAAAGGCAGGAGATTTTTCTTTGTATGCAATTTATCATTACCGTTGATAAACGTTTTAATGGAATTGTAAATTCTTTAAACAATTTTGAATTAAATAAATTCTTCCCGAATTAAAACACTATCCCGCAGATTTCTATTTTCCATTCTGTTAATCAATTTTATAAATTTTCCGGATCTGTTTAAAAAATATTTGTAATATGAAACAAAAAAATTAATACTGTTAACAATGGTTAATTAAAGAACGAATATTTATCACTTTGGACGGAGATGCCGTAATTTTGATCTTATTTTATTATTTAAAATTGTATCTCTTTTCTAATTTAGTTAATTTGTTAAAAAAATTTTTCGTTGAACATCAGTGTATTTGCTTCCGGAAACGGGACAAATTTCAAGGCTATACTCGATTCGATTGATAAAGGTTATCTGAGTTCTAAGATCACGGCACTTTTTACTGACAGGGCTGATTGCGGCGCTGCAGAAACAGCACGCGGGAAAAAAATAAAATGCTTTCTAATTAGCAGAAAAGAATTTCCTACTCTGACCCGCAAGGAATTTTCAGGAAAAATTTTATCGGCGCTTAAGGAGACAGAAACAGATTTTATTATTCTGTCCGGATTTATGAATCTCATTCCTGATGAAGTGATTCAGGAATTCAGATACAGGATCATAAATATTCATCCTGCTCTGCTGCCTTCTTTCGGCGGAAAAGGAATGTACGGAATAAATGTTCATAAAGCCGTGATCTCAAGCGGAGTAAAGGTTTCCGGAATAACTATTCATTTTGCAGATAAAAATTATGATGAAGGCAGCATTATATTCCAGAAGTGCTGTGATGTGGAGTCTGATGAGGATGAATATACTTTACAGAAAAAGATCAAAGCACTCGAGCATAAATATTATTCGTTTGTCATAAAAAAATTCGAGGACGGAAAAGTGGAAATCAGAAACGGCAAAGTATTCATTAACTAATTTATTTTTTCAGTTTTGATAAAAAGAGCTCTTATAAGTGTTTACAATAAAGAAGGCATTACAGAATTAGCGAAAATTCTTTATGATGAAGGTGTTGAAATTATTTCTACCGGAGGCACATATAAACTTTTTAAAGAAAGCGGAATCAGTGTCAGTTCAGTTGAAGAAATAACCGGTTTCCCGGAGATACTAAACGGCAGGGTAAAAACTCTCCATCCGGATATATTTGCCGGGATACTCGCGGACAGGAAAAATCCCGGTCATCTCAGAGAAACGGGGGAGCATGGAATAAAAGCGATAGACCTTGTGATAGTTAATCTTTATCCGTTTAAAGACACTGCAGCAAAAAAAAATGTAACAGATGCTGAGGCGATCGAACAAATTGATATCGGAGGAGTTTCTCTGATAAGGGCTGCTGCAAAAAATTTCAGATATGTGAATGTCCTGACGGATTTTAAACAGTATGATGAATTCATAGAACTTTTCAGATCTTCGGGAAATAATATACCGGTAGAGTATTCCCGGAAGCTTGCAGGAAAAGCATTCGGCACAACTTTCGAATATGATAAAAACATAAAAGAGTATTTTACGGGAAGTGATCAAATTAAAAAGAATTTCCCGGTTAAATTTCCACAGCAAGGGAATTACACTGAAGAGCCGCTCCGGTATGGCGAAAACCCTCATCAGAAAGCGGTACTGATCAAAGAGGATTTCGACAGCAAATTCGAATTGCTGCACGGAAAGGAATTATCTTACAACAATATACTGGATATGGATGCGGCTTATAATCTGATATGTGAATTTGAAAATAGCGAGCCTGCCTGTGCGATCATAAAGCACGGAAATCCGTGCGGTGCAGCTGTATCATCTGACCTGAAGACTGCATATAATCTTGCCTTTTCAACGGATACAATTTCGCCGTTCGGAGGAATTATAGTAGTAAATAGAAAATTAGACTTTAAAACTTCATTAGATATTGATAAATTGTTTACCGAAATTGTAATGGCGCCGGAATTTGATGAAGAAGCTTTAACTTTACTCAGAAAAAAGAAAAACAGACGTCTTATAAGATTCGTTTATTCTAAAGAGTATTATGAGTTCAGAAAAGTTTCAGGAGCAGTTTTGTATCAGGAGAAAAATAATTATGAATCCGGCATTGAAGACCTTAAAACAGTAACAAAAAAATTTCCTTCTGAAAAAGAAAAAAAAGATTTACTGTTCGCTTTCAGGATTGCCAAACATACAAAATCAAATGCTGTAGTGTTTGCAAGGGATAACAAAACGCTTGCAATCGGAGGAGGCCAGCCCTCAAGAATAGATTCCACAAAAATTGCAGTTATGAAAGCGGAATATTTTGGTCATGATCTCACCGGAAGTTCCGCCGCATCAGACGCATTTTTTCCGTTTGCAGACGGGCTTATTGAAATTGCAAAAGCAGGAGCATCATCTGTAATTCAGCCTGGCGGTTCTGTCAGAGATGATGAAGTAATTAAGGCTGCTGATGAAAACAATATATCAATGATATTTACGGGAATAAGACATTTTAAGCACTGAGGATTTTAATTTTAAAAAACATTTCAAACTTAAAGAATTATAAGGAAATTTAAATGCCATTATTGGGAATGTTTTCCAACGACATCGCAATTGATCTGGGAACAGCTAATACTCTGATTTACATGAAAGGAAAAGGCATCGTACTTAATGAACCTTCAATTGTTACTTATGATGTAACCTCCAGAAAAATCATAGCAATCGGGGAAGAATCGAAAAAGATGATGGGAAGAGTGCACAAGGAACTTGCAACCATTCGTCCTATGAAAGACGGCGTGATAGCAGATTTTGAGATTGCTGAAGGCATGATCAAGGAATTTATCAAAAAGATAAGCTCGAGCTGGATGCCTGCAAAAAGAATTGTTATCTGCGTTCCGAGCGGAATCACTGAAGTTGAAAAACGGGCTGTTAGAGATACGGCAGAGCATGCAGGAGCAAAGGAAGTATATCTTATTTCCGAACCGATGGCAGCTGCGATCGGTATTGGTCTTGACGTAATGGCGCCTTACGGAAATATGATCGTGGATATTGGCGGAGGTACGACTGAAATTGCAGTTATAGCTTTATCGGGAATAACTAACGGAGCATCAATCAGAATCGCCGGAGATGAACTTACTGAATCAATCATAAGATTCTTCAGAAACAATCATAACATTCTTATTGGTGAAAGAACAGCTGAAGAGATCAAGTGTCAGGTCGGATCGGTAATGCCTCTGAAAGAAGAGGTTATTATCGAGGTTAAGGGAAGAGATCTCGTTGCCGGAATACCTAAAATAACTGAGGTAAGCTCAATTGAAATAAGAGAATCTCTGAATGCTCCTGTTACGGCTATGATTGAAGCGGTAAAAGTAGCACTTGAAAAGACGGCGCCTGAACTTTCTTCTGACCTGCTTGACAGAGGAATTTTTCTTACGGGAGGCGGAGCTCTTATAAAAGGACTTGATGAAAGAATAAAAACAGAAACAGGAGTTCCTGTGTATGTTGCCGAAGATCCCCTGACTGCAGTAGCCAGAGGAACCGGTAAAGTTCTGGAAGATCTGGATTATTATAAGAAAGTTCTGTTAAGAAGATAAAAATTGGTAAATTAAATCTTCGCATCTTTATCTTTATGATTCAGGGGAATTATTCACTTTTATTCTTTCCGTAAAATACGGTTCAGTGGAAATATAAAACTACGATTGTTTCTTATATCCGTAAAAAAATTTCAACAATAAATAAACATAATGAATCTGATTAAAAAGCTTCTGACTGACACGCCTCTGGAAAATCCCGCGCGCTCTGTCAGAAAATTTTTTAAGAAAAAAATCTCCGGGGAAAATGTTCCTGACTGGATCATAAGAACAAGGCGTGATGACGGCTATATGGATAATATTCTCAAAAAAATGTTGAACAATTCGTCCAACTGTGTGGATATCGGAGCCCACCGCGGATACTTTTTGAAAAGATTCATAGAACTTTCTCCGGAAGGTAAGCACTTTGCTTTCGAAGCTCTGCCTGAATTTGCTGAATCATTAAAGGAAAAGTTTCCATCTGCTGAAATTTTTAATTACGCTTTGGGAAATCAAAGTGGTTTTACGAATTTCTGCTATGTCAAAAATCTTCCCGGTTGGAGCGGTCTTAAAAAGCAGGATTATCCGGAAGAAGGTGAAGTGGAAATGATCGAAGTTGAGATAAAAAAATTAGATGAAGTATTACCCGGTGAAGTTAAAATTGATTTCATAAAAATAGATGTTGAAGGCGCAGAATATGAAGTGCTTGAAGGTGCAGAAAAAACTATTGCTGAATATAAACCTGTTATTTTATTTGAGCACGCGAAAATTCATAATGCCGGATATAATACGACTCCTGACATGATTTATGAATTGCTGGTCAAAAAATTTAAACTCGGAATATTCAGCCTTGACGGCACAGGTCCGCTAAGCTTAAAAGATCTGTCCGGGATTTATATGTCTTCTTTTGAATCAAATTATGACAGAAATGCCCAGACTAATTTTATTGCACGTATCGTTTAATGCTGAATGAATCAGTAGTTATTTTTTATTGAATACAGTAAAATCCATCAGTAATTTATGAGCTATTGGAAAAGATGTAATTCAGTATTTTAAAATCTTCGAATAATTATTTTTGCATTTGATGTTTTTGAAAGCTGATGAGTATGAAACCAATACAGTAATTTTCTTAAAAACCTTAATATTTTTTAACAAAATTATTTTGTTCAGATAAATTTTTTGGCAATAAATAAATTGATTATGAATAAATGAAAACAATCGGATTGTTCCTGATACAGATAAAAGAATATCTGATCCTGTCTTTGCTGGTTGTCATTTCATTTATTCTCATAGTATCAAATGATAACACACAGGTAAGATTTTTAAGGGCTTTAGCAGTAGGTTTTGTCGGTACAGTGCAAAGCGGGGTTTCTGCCGTTCCCAATGTTTTTGAGATCCAGAAAGAGAATGAATTTCTCCGTGAAAAAAACATTGAACTGTCAAACGAAATATCGGCTTTAAAAGAAGCCAGGCTTGAAAACATCAGACTGACAAAAATTTTAGGTCTTAAAGAGAAAAATATTTCAGGTGTTGTCATTGCAAGAATTGTAAATAAGTCACTTATACAGGCAAGGAATACTATTACTCTGAATGTAGGAGATGCAGACAGCGTAAAAATCAATATGCCCGTAATTACAGATAACGGACTTGTAGGAAGAGTGGTGTCAACAAGTAAAAATTATTCTATTGCGCAGATACTTTACAACAGGAGTCTGAGCATTACTGTTAAAGTTCAGAGAAGCCGGGTTGACGGAATTCTTAACTATGACGGAGCCGGAAATCTGATCATCAGCAATGTTCCTAAAAGCGCAGATGTTAAATCAGGAGATGTGATCATAACTTCACAGTACAGTAATTATTTTCCTGCAGGCATACCCGTTGGCACTGTTGCGGAAGAAGGTAATCTGGACAATCTCTTTAAAAAAATAATAATTAAACCATTGGTTTCATTCTCATCTCTTGAAGAGGTTTTTGTACTGAGACATTTGCCTGAAATGGAAAGACTTGATCTTGAAAATGCGTATCTAAAAAAACAGTAGAATAATTGCATTTAACTTCCTATCTGAAATATGCCGGTATTTTTGTTTTACTGATATTGCTTCAGGTAACTTTTGTCGGATTTTTTCTTTCAATACCAAATTATAATATCACACCGGATATTGTAATTCTGTTTGTGATATATCTCGGATATACAAGAGGACACATTCCCGGAATGATCTCCGGATTTTTATCTGGTCTTGCGCTGGATTTTCTCAGCGGATCTTTTATCGGACTTACGGCACTTTCATACTGTATAGCAGGATTTACGGCAGGGTACTTTAACAGACAACCTGCTGACGGTTCAAAAAGGAAAATTTCATTTTTAGCAATATTATTTATCTGCACTTTCACGGCTTATATAATTTTTTATGTAATATATTTCCAGGGGATCAATATCAGTTATGCGGATATATTTCTTAAACATATAATAACAACTTCTTTGTACACAATGGTTTTTGGTTTGATCTTTGCATTCTTCATAAGCAGATTTGAAAAGAAAAATTCTTACTTAATCTAATGGAACCGGAAAAAAGAAAATTTGCAATATACGGATTTTGTCTTATAGTATTTTTTGGATTTGTCGTGAGACTGGCTTATCTTCAGTTATTTTCAATAGAAGAACTTACTAAAGAATCCAATAAAAATTCGATTAAGACAATCACAATTACGCCTCCCCGCGGTCTGATGTATGACAGAAACGGGAATATATTAGTCGACAACAAGCCATCATACACAGTGACCATAACTCCTTCGCAGTTTGACAAAAACAATCTCAAGGAAGTTTCATCAATGCTTGATATTGAGCCTGAGATACTGATGGAGAATATTAAAAGCATTAAGGGAACAAATAAATTTAATCCCGCGAAAATAAAAAGGGATGTCGATTTTAAAGTTGTATCTTATATAGCCGAAAATAAAGAAAGGCTGAGCGGAGTTGATTATCAGATTGAAGCCATCAGATATTATCCGAATAATTTCCGCGCTGCGCATGCATTCGGCTATGCAAGTGAAATTTCACCTAAACAGCTTGAGAAACAAATCGGGGATTATTATAAACAGGGTGATGTAGTCGGATCAAGCGGACTCGAACTGAATTATGAAAACTATCTTAAGGGAGTAAAAGGATACAAATTCATTACTGTAGATGTTAAAGGAAGGGAAATCGGAGGATTAAATGAAGGAATGAGTGACATACCTCCCGTTAACGGTTCGGATCTTATACTCAGTATGGATAAGGATTTGCAGGAATACGCCGAAAAACTCATGAAAGATAAGCGCGGCGCTATCATTGCAGTGGATCCCCGCAACGGTGAGATTTTATGTTTTGTTTCCAAACCTGATTTTGATATTTCATTGTTTGCAGGAAAGTTGGACCCGAAAGTTTATACAGCACTTGTTAATGATCCTGAAAAACCGCTGTTTAACAGGGTAACGCAGACAAAATATCCACCCGGCTCAACCTGGAAAATGATGATGTCGCTCTCAGCAATGGCCGCTGACATTATAACTCCTGTTTCGACAATTGCCTGCGGCGGTTCATTCACTTACGGAAACAGAACATTTGAGGATCACGGAGCATACGGAAACATAAATGTTACAAGGGCGATTGAAGTATCGGCGAATGTATTTTATTACAAACTTGGTCTTCAGCTTGGAATTGACAATTACAATAAGTACGGAAAAATGTTCGGATTCGGTGCAAAGACAGGAATTGATATTCCGAATGAAACTCCGGGACTTCTGCCTTCAAGGGAATATCTTGACAAAAGATACGGTGAAAACAAATGGTCTCAGGGACTTATGGTCAGTCTGGGAATTGGACAGGGTGAACTCGGAGTGTCACCGGTTCAGATGGTTGCTTATACTGCTTCTATTGCCATGAACGGACTTTACTGTCAGCCGCATTTTGTTTCAAAGATCAGAAATTCAGCAAACAATACGGAAGAATCTGTTAAATTTGAGCAGCGCCGGATTGATATGCCTCAAAAATATTATGATGCAGTTAAAAAAGGAATGTATCTTGTAGTTAACGGAACCGGTACAGCAAAAGCCATAAAAAATTCAGACTTTGTACTTAGCGGAAAGACCGGTACAGCACAGAATTCATCCGGGAAAAATCATTCCTGGTTTGTTGGTTTTGCTCCGTTCGATGATCCGAAAATAGCGATCTGCGTTCTCGGTGAAAATGCAGGATGGGGAGCGACATTTGCAGCGCCTATTGCCGCAGCTTTAATGGTCAGATATCTTGGAGGTTCAGGTTATGAGGTCAACGGAGATCTGAAAACAGTGAGCGATGTTCCCGATTAAAAGTTTATCAAAATTAAATTACTGTAATTAGCGAATGAAGAAAAATTTTTTCGAAGGCATAGATCTGGTTCTGCTATTATTTACGCTTGCAATTCTGACTGCAGGATTGCTTGCAATATTCAGCGCCACATACACAAGCGGAACGGATTATTTTTCGAAACAAATTACTTTTGCCTTATTCGGAATTCTCATAATGCTGGTTGTCAGCTATATACCGCCTAGAATTATCGCCAGAAGCTCGTATTATTTTTATATATTAGCCCTTATACTTCTTGTTCTTGTTTTATTTTTCGGAAAAAAAATTTCAGGTTCAAAAAGCTGGTTCAGTTTAGGCGGTTTCGGAATCCAGCCTTCTGAATTTGCAAAGATCGCTACAATTCTTGCGCTTTCAAATTTTTTGTCAGGAACAGATGACGGGTTCAGAAATGTCAATAAACCCGTTGAATTCATAAAAGCATGCGCAATTGTTCTGTTGCCGGTAATCCTGATAATGCGTCAGCCGGATATGGGAACTTCTCTTGTATTTCTTTCAATGATATTGCCGGTCTTATTCTGGGTAGGTTTAAGTCCTTATGTAATATTTGTGATAATTTCTCCTGCTCTTGTTGCATTCGGCGCTTTTCTTGGAATGAATTATTTTATGGCGGCTCTCGCAATCGTAGCATTAATACTGCTGCTGTTTAAGAGGAATATTTTTTTAACGGCAGGGATATTGGTAATGAATTTTATTATCGGATTCTCCGTGGATACGCTCTACACAAAGCTTCAGCCCTATCAGCAAAACCGTATAAAAGCAGTGTTTGATCCGGCTACTGATCCTCTCGGATCCGGATATAATGTAATACAGTCAAAAGTTGCAATCGGCTCCGGCGGCTTTACCGGAAAAGGATTTCTTCAGGGCACTCAGACACAGTTAAAATTTATTCCGGAGCAGTGGACGGATTTCATATATTGCATGATCGGAGAGGAATTCGGATTTATCGGTTCGGTAGTGATACTAATACTTTATATGACAATTATTTTCCAGCTTGTCAATAACTCATATCTCAGTAAGAACAGATTTTTAAGCGTGGCTTGTATAGGTTTTTCAAGTATAATATTTTTTCATCTTGTTATTAATGTAGGAATGACAATCGGCTTAATGCCTGTTATCGGAATTCCTCTTCCGCTGATGAGTTACGGAATTTCATCACTGCTTTCATTTATGGTTATGATAGGTATAGGAATGAGCGCTTACAGATACAGAAATCAGTATTGAAAACCGGTGTTTGTTTAATTTTATATATTAACTGATATAATATTCTTTTCATCTGTTTTTAAATTCATATTTTAAATTAATTAAAGTTACTTAAATCTTATCAAATAATTTGTAATGATATTATCGGATAAAAAGATATTAGAAGAAATTAAAAATAAATCGATTGTTATAAGACCTTATGACAGAAAATGTCTCGGTTCGAACAGTTATGATGTGCATCTGAGTGAATGGCTTGCAGTATACAAAGATGAAGTCCTGGATGCAAGAAAGCACAATAAAATAAATTATTTCAGGATTCCTGAAGAAGGTCACATTCTTCATCCGACAAAATTGTATCTGGGAGCTACCATGGAATATACCGAGACTTATAAGTACGTTCCTTTTTTGGAGGGAAAATCAAGCATTGGCAGGCTTGGAATTGATATCCATGCTACTGCGGGAAAGGGGGATGTCGGTTTTAAAAATTACTGGACGCTTGAAATTTCCGTTAAACAGCCCGTGAAAGTGTATGCGGGAATGCCTATCGGACAACTGATTTATTTTGAAGTCGAAGGAGAAGTCCTCACTTCCTATGATAAAAAACCCGGCGCAAAGTACAATAAGAAAACAAATAAACCTGTTGAATCTATGATGTGGAAAAATTTCCTGAAGTGATCTGGCAACTGCTTTAAATAAATTTTACAGATGAATTATAACGTAAAGCTTAAGAACATTATCAGTAAAAACAAATCTAATCTTGTGATCGGTCTGGATTCTGATCTGATGAAACTTCCTGATCTGTTTTTAAAATACAAAAACCCGGTTGCCGTGTTCAATAAACTGATTATTGATAATACAAAAGACATTGCTGCGGGATATAAGCTGAATGTTGCATTCTACGAATGCCTTCTTGAGGAAGGTATTATTGCAATACGTCACACACTCAATTTTATTCCGGAGGAAATGATAACGATATGTGATGCCAAAAGGGGAGACATTGATAACTCTGCAGAGATGTATGCGCGGACATTTTTTGATGAATATAATTTTGATTCAATTACAGTAAGTCCTTATATGGGTGAAGATTCTGTCGCGCCTTTTCTCGGAAGAAAAGACAAATTCGTTTATATACTGGCTCTAACTTCAAACACAGGTCATTCTGATTTTCAGAAATTAAAAACAGGTGACAGGTACTTATATGAAGAAGTAATTCAAAAGAGTCTTGAATGGAATAAACATAATAACGCAGGCTTTGTATTCGGTGCAAATCATACAGCTGAAATCATCAAATTCACGGATAAAAATCCCGGCATTTCTCTCCTGATACCTGGCATCGGCGCTCAGTCAAACGATCTCAAAAATTTAATGAATAGTCTTAGATTATGTGAAAGCTATGTTATCAATTCCGGCAGAAGTATCATCTATTCCGCAAAAAAAGATTGCAGTGAAAAAGAATTTATTGATTCTGTGAGAATGAGTACAATAAAACTTAATGATGAGATAAATAATTTAAAAAATGCCTGCCGATAATTGAGGATTCTAATTTTGTCTGAAAGTATAAATTTATTCGGAAATAATTGATCTGATTGACTGTCTAAAAAAGCAAACAAAATTGTAAAATCAGATTTAAATAATTTTAAATAATATTGAGCTTATAACCTTAATTTAAATGTTATGAAATCAAATTACCGTATCACCGGATTTGTAAGGAATTTATTTCCGTTTCTGCTTATTGCGGCATCTGTAATGTTTTTCCAGGGTCAGTATTACGGTCATGTTTTTAATGATGATGATCCGACTATTGAGCAGCCGACGCTTGAATCTTTTATGAACTACAGTAAAAGTAAAAGCAGCTCAGTAAGCATAGTGACAATCAATGATTTTGACAATTTTGATATTGGAATAGACAACTGGGAACAGCACGCAACCATAAATCCCGATAACCCTCTGTGGATCTTTTTCGGAGTGAACGGCGGGAGCGGACAAAATGCAAGAAATACAACAAACGGCGGAATTAACTGGACTCTGAGTAATCCTTCTTATCATTCCTCTACCTGCTGTGATCCCTGGAGCGCTTATACCGGGAGCGGTGTACTTATTTATGGTTCAGGTGTCACCGGACAGTATATTTACAGATCAACAGATAACGGAAGTACTTGGAGTCTCCCGGTTTTATCTGTATCAGGAAATGACAGAAACCATGTCTCAGCTGAATATACTGGAACCGGTCCTTATGCAAATTATGTATATGCTGCAATTACTCCGGGAAATTTCGGAAGAAGCACGAATGAAGGTTTGACCTGGACTACGACATTCAGTCCGAGCAATACACAACCGGGATGTTACATTGCCGTTGGTCCGAATGATACTGTGAACGGAGGTTGTGTAATTTATGTGACAAATACGGGATCGACTGCATCTAGAACTTATAACTTCTACCGGTCAACAAACGGAGGACTTAATTTTACTCTGATGTCCAGTCAGAATTTTGTCGGATATATAGGCACGCTGAATACTCAGAGCAGATTTGTAATTAACGGAGCAAGAACAGCTCCTCATCCGAAGATAGCAATGGATAACAGCAACGGACCATACAGAGGAAGACTGTATCTTGTTTATGCTACAAATGATCTTCCGGGTAACGGAAATAAACCCGATGTTTTTCTGAGATATTCCACGGATCAGGGCGCAACATGGTCAGCCGCGAAGAGAATTAATGATAATCCTGATCCGCAGTTAAGCGATCAATGGTTTCCTGAGATTTATTGTGAAAGGAATACAGGCAAGCTTTATATTCACTGGTATGATGACAGAAACAATCCTTTAAATTACGGAGTTGATGTATATGCTACTTATACAACAGACGGTGGAAATACTTTTGCCGTCAATCAGAGAATTACAAATCAGACATTTCTTTATCCTAATCCTCCGTGTTCACCGAATACAAACTGTTACAGAGGAGACTATACAAGCATTGCAGGAAATGCATTGACTGCTTTTAGTGTCTGGGGTGATCACAGAAACGGAAATGCTCAGAACATGGGAGCTTTTTTCCCGGATTTTGCAATGAGGGTGTCTCCGGTTCTGGATACACTGAACGGGAATTCAGACAGTACATTTACTTATGTATCTGTTCCGGGAGTAAAACTATGGGACAATACCGCAAAATTTTCAGCTGCCGTTACTCCGGTCCCTGCTTCCGGAGCAATTACTCTGACGCTGCTTAACAAATCATCAAATGCACCACTTGATTCTTTATCAACTTTTCCGGATTCATTAAGATTAATAATTAAAACATCAGGGGGTGTACCTGCAGGAAATTATACAGTAAGAATAAAAGGAAACGGCATTAACGGAACTCCTGTTCATTTAAGAAATTTAAATATTACAGTTGAAAATCCGGTCGGGATTATCAGCAATGAATTTCCAGCTGAGTTTAAATTATATCAGAATTATCCGAATCCTTTTAATCCTGTAACTATAATCAACTATGAGTTGCCCTTTACAAATTATGTTTCTTTAAAAATTTTTGATGTTACTGGGAAAGAAGTTGTAACTCTTGTTAATGAAAGACAAACTCCGGGTAAATATTCATATGAATTTAACGGAAGTAATTTTTCAAGCGGTGTTTATTTTTATAAATTCGAAACAGAAAATTCTGACGGAAAATTTGTTGCAATGAGCAGAATGATTTTATTGAAATAAATTTAAATAAATTTAAATAAATTCAAATAAATATTGATAAAATTAAATCTGAAGCCGGAAATCAATTTCCGGTTTTTTTATTTAAAGGAACTCTTTGTAATTTTTATTTTTTTTTCTTGAATAAAATTTATCCTCATTTTAATTAATCGGACTCTTGCAATGTAATTTTGTATTCGTTCGAATAGTTCCGTATTGCGGATAATGTGGTCGTAAAACCGCATAATGGTTATTAAAATTTTTTAATTAGGACCGGATTTATTTTTTATTTCATTTGAATTGTTTGTATTGTTTGAATTGTTTGTATTGTTTGTTCGTCGTAGAGACGCCATATATGGCGTCTCTACGACGATTCTGAAATTTCACCAAAAAATGTAATCTGTTTTTTGTGCAAATGGTAATGAAACAGGCAGCATTATTCCCATAATCCAACTATTTCACTTTTGAATACAAGGTTTCGCAGAATTTAAATAATTAACTCTTTTATCAATTAGTGAAAATAGTGGCAATTTCTGGTTTTTAATCATGGAACTGTCAACTTAAGTTAATAGTCAATTAGTGAATTAGGATGATTTAACCATTTCATTTATCACATAAAGAAGTAAATAGATTTAATGAGTTATAAATTTTATTTTAATTAAAGAGATCAAAAAATCAAATTCATGGTTAAATGAAAAAAGTTGCATTTGCTATTATAGTACTATTTGTTTTTGCAAATATTACAAGCTGCGGAAAAAAGGAAGAAAGTAAATTCACAAGTCTCAAAGGAGGAATAAAAGGTGGCGGTATATATATTTCAAACGAACTGGAAAATATAAGAAGTCTTGATCCCATTGGCATTAATGATGTTGTTTCTCATCACGTTTCCCATCAGATTTATGATCTGCTAATTGATCTTGACAGCAATCTGCATCTTACACCTGAGCTTGCTACAAGATGGGAAATCTCTGAAGACGGTCTTTTATATACATTTCATCTTAGAAAAGGTGTCTATTTTCAGGACAATCCATGCTTCCCAGACGGTAAAGGAAGAGAGATGAATGCCGGCGATGTGAAGTATTCATTTGACAGAGTGTGTGATCCGAGAACCGGAACTCTGGGATTCGATTATTTCAAAAACTATGTGGAAGGTGCGGATGAATATTTTGAGGAAGTCTCGCTTGCCCGCAAAGAATCAAGACAGCCAAAATTAAATAATGTTTCAGGCTATATTGCAAAAGATGATTCTACATTTTTAATAAAACTAAAGAAGCCGTTCGGCCCGTTTATTTATTATATGTGTCTTGGATTTTCTTATGTAGTACCTAAAGAAGCTGTTGACAAATACGGCAAGGATTATTTTCAGCATCCTGTGGGGACCGGACCTTTTATATTTGTTGACTGGAAACCGGATCTGGAATTAAATTTAAAGAAGAATCCGAATTACTGGGGGAAAGACGAATTCGGAAACCAGCTGCCGTATGTAGACGGAGCAAAGTTTAAATTCATCAAAGAAGTCTCACAGCAATTGCTTGAATTCAGAAACGGAAATATTGACGAATGTTACAGGATTCCGAATGAATCTTTTAAAGCTATCGTGACTCCGGAAAAAACTTTAACCCCTGAATTTTCAAAATTCAAACTTCAGCGTGTTGCATCTCTTGCATCTCAGTTCTACGGCTTTCTTACAACAGGTAAAATATTTAATAACGAAAAAGTCCGGCAGGCATTTAATTATGCAATTGACAGGGAAAAAATTCTTAAATTTGTTTTAAACGGTCAGGGATATATGGGAGCTGTCTATGGAATCGTTCCGCCGTCAATGCCTGATTATGATGTTAAAAAAATCAAGGGATTTGATTTTAATCTTGAAAAGGCAAAACAGCTTATGACAGAAGCCGGTTATCCGGACGGAAGAGGATTTCCTGAAGCTGTATTACAGATCAACTCCGGAGGTGACAGAAATATACAAATTGCGGAATCGATTCAGAATATGCTGAAGGAAATAGGGATCAATATGAAACTGAGCATAATACAATTCGCACAGCATCTTGATAATATAGATGCAGGCAGGGCTGACTTCTTCAGACTTGGATGGATTGCGGATTATCCCGATCCGGAAAATTTTCTTAATCTGTATTACGGTAAAAATGTTCCTAAAGATCCTAAACAGATAAGTCCCATAAACAGCACCAGATATCAGAACCCGCAGTTCGATGAAATTTTTGAAAAGGCAATTGCTACAACTGATATGAAAGCAAGATATGATTTATATTATCAGGCAGAACAGATAGCAGTTTCACAAGCTCCTATGATGTTTATTTATTATGATGAAGATTACAGGCTGATCCAGTCTTATGTACATGGATATGCTCTTGATCCGATGCATCGTGTTAATTTCAGGCATTTATGGCTTGATAAATAGGATTATAGTTCCTAATTTTACCAAATTCTTTACAAAAAAGACATAGTTCTTTAACAGGAATATTTTTTTAATTTAAAAAGGAGGATTAGTTAATGGTCAAGCTAAAACTATCTGAACTGCCTTTGCTGCTGACTTTATTATTTGCAGCTTTAGTGTTAGTCGGATGTTCAAGCACCAAAGAAATTTCCCTCGAAGAAAGCCAAGAGAGTTATTCTAATAAAGATGTTACTGGTTACAAAAACTCAAAAGAAGTTGTATCCACCAGCACCTTAGAAAACAAGACCTCGATCAACAAGGATAATCTCGAAGCAATCTCAAGCAGTCTGGCAGGATTCATTTCCGGATCAGATATGGCATCCAAAGTAGACAAGGATGAAGTGATGTTCAAAATTATTGAATATCTCAACACACCTTACTTATGGGGAGGTACTTCAAAAAGGGGAATAGATTGTTCGGCTTTTATTCAAACTGTAATGTATCAGTCTCTTGGCGTAACTTTACCGAGAACATCTTTTGAGCAATCTCAGGTAGGTGAACCCGTCGAAAAAAGTGATCTTAAGTTCGGAGATCTTATTTTCTTTGATACAATGAGAAAAGGAAGGGTTACTCACGTAGGAATGTATTTAAGCAATGGATTTTTCGCTCATTCAGGTTCCAAAACAGGGGTAGCAGTTGCTTCACTTGATGATGAGTTCTATACAAGGACGTTTTTAAAAGCCAGAAGAGTTACAGGCAATTAATTTTATGAAGTTCGGAAAGTTAAAAAAGTCTCGATCTCCGGTAAAGGGGTTCGGGACTTTTTTTTAAATTAAAGATAATAAATTTATCTTATGCTGTCATACATAGCAAGAAATTTAATTTATTCTGTTGTTATTATTATTGGAGTTCTGACAGTTACATTCTGTCTTCTTTACATCGTGCCCGGAGATCCGGCAAGAATGATGCTTGGACAGAGAGCGGATGTAGCTTCCGTTGAAGCCGTAAGAGAAGAATTAGGATTAAATAAGCCTGTCTATATTCAGTATGCAAGATTTATGTCAAATGCTTTTCAGGGTGATCTCGGGAGATCATATTCTACAAACAGGGAAGTGGTAAAGACTATTATTGAAAAATTCCCTGCTACCGCATTATTATCCTTCAGCGCTCTTTTTATTTCATCCATCCTCGGGGTTCTGCTTGGAATAATTTCCGCCGTAAAAAAATACACGATCTTCGATAATTCTGCCATGGTATTTGCGTTATTCGGTATATCCTTTCCGCAATTTGCTTTCGGACTGATTATGGCTCTTGTTTTTGGTCATTTGCTTAAATGGTTTCCGATTTCAGGTTACATAAATGACGGATTTCAGTATCTGATACTTCCTATGCTGACACTTGCATTGAGACCATTGGCGATAACAGCCAGAATTACACGTTCGTCAATGCTTGATGTCATGAATCAGGATTATGTAAGAACAGCAAAAGCCAAGGGACTGAGTTCAGCAAAAGTAATTTTCAAACATACACTGAGAAATGCTTTAAACCCTGTTATTACTACAATAAGTGCTTCTCTGGCTGCAACGCTTGGAGGAGTTTTCTTCATTGAGTATATCTTTAATTGGCCGGGAATTGGCCTTCTTGCAATTGATGCGATTTTTAAACTGGACTTTCCCATGATTCAGGGAACGGTTTTGTTCAGTGCAATTGTATTTGTAGTAATAAATTTTTTTGTTGACATTTTCTATGCTTTGTTAGACCCAAAAGTAAAACTTGTCTAATCTTTTATTAATTTAATTCTGACCGGGAAAATTTAAATTTTTTTTGATGGAACCTGTAAACAATGCGATAACTGAAGAAATTTTAATGGAAGAAAGAAGCCATAACCTCTGGTATTATTCATGGAAAAGATTAAAAAGAAACAAACTTGCCATGATCGGTCTCTGGGTCATCGCTTTACTTATTGTCATTGCTCTTACTGCTCCGTTTATTGCACCTTTCAATCCGAATCAGCAGATACTCGAGTATTCCGCTATGCCTGTAGGATTTGAAGGTGAGGTAATTGTTAAAAAAACAAATGAATCAAATGAGCTTGAAAATAAATACATCCCGATAAAGAAATTTATTAAAGAAGAGAACGGAATAATATTTTACACCGATTTTAATGATAAGGAAGAAAATATCAGCACAGATATAATTTTAAAAAGTAGCAGTGGGTATGTAGAAAAACTCAAATACCATTTGGGTACTGACAGATTCGGAAGAGATGTATTAAGCAGATTGATTTACGGAAGCAGAGTCAGTCTAATGGTCGGATTGATTTCGGAGAGTATAGCTATTTTTCTCGGGATTATTCTGGGTTCTATCGCAGGATTTTACAGAGGGAAAGCTGATGTTGTAATAATGTGGCTTGTAAATGTTATTTTCGCATTTCCGGCAATTTTATTAATAATTGCTTTGTCAGTAGTTTTAGGAAAAGGATTATGGCAGGCGTTTGTTGCAATTGGTCTAACCGGATGGGTGGATATTGCAAGGATTGTCAGAGGACAATTTTTTTCTTTAAGGGAAACGGAGTTTGTGGAAGCCACGAAAGCTATCGGTTTTAAATCTTCAAGAGTCATAATAAGGCATATTCTCCCGAATTGTCTCGGTCCGGTGATTGTTACGGGAACTGTCGGGCTTGCCGCAGCAATTATTTTTGAAGCAAGCCTGAGTTTTCTCGGGCTGGGAGTTCAGCCACCGACAGCAAGCTGGGGACAAATGATATTTGACGGATATAAATATATTGTAGTCGGAACAAACTGGGGACTTGCAGTTTTTCCATCAATTGCAATTATGATGACGGTGTTTGCGGTTAATTTGCTGGGTGACGGCTTGCGGGATGCATTTGATCCGAAGCTGAAAAGATAATAATTAATCCTGATCTGAAATATAAATCTTCAAAGAATTTTAATCAGAAAATATTCAAACTTTTTCAATCTGTTTTCAATCTCTGCTTCAACAGTTGCTGTTAAAGATTTGTTGTCATTATTTACATAAGTGATTTTCGTGGGGAAATCGTGCTCAGGATTTTCGAAAATAAAAGTTTTATCATCTGCATAAGTCAGCAGGAATGAAACAGGCTCTGAATTATGGCTTACATCAGCAGTATAATGAATTCCCGAAGAGTCTTCATGAAGTTTTAATATTTCATTGTTGTTTATTTTACCCTCATTGGTCAAATATGCTCTCCCTTTCATTTCATTATTCGCTGTGATCTTCCATTCTTCATGATATATACCATCTCCCAGGATACCTTCCCAATGACCCACTAGCCATATTAATCCGGAAAATTTTTTTGAATTCATTTTTTTATTTTTAATATACTTAAAGATTTTCAGAATATAAAGCTGCGTAATTTTTGACATATTTTAAAATCACCAAAACCAGTGCAGATAACCCGTAAACAAAAGTTTATTCTTTGATGTTAATGTTATTAATGTATGTACATATATTTTAGTGTTGACACATTTAATGTATATACATATATTTGTAAAAAGATTATGAATGAAACTAGAAGACGAGATTAAGCAAACCAAATTCAAAAACGAATATCAGAAATTAGCCATAAATCTGATTTTTACCGGAAACTGGCTGAATGCAAAGAGTTCTGAATTCCTGAAGCAATTCGGTATAACCGTACAGCAGTTCAATGTTCTAAGAATATTAAGAGGTCAGTATCCGAAACCGGCGACAGTCAGCCTGATCATTGAAAGAATGTTAGACAAAATGTCAAATGCATCCAGGATAGTCGATAAGTTATTACTGAAAAAACTTGCTGAGAGAAAAGTCTGTTCTGAAGACAGGAGGTGCGTTGATGTAATAATTACAGACAAAGGTCTCAAATTACTGTCAAACATCGAGGAAAAGGAAAGTGTTCTTAACAGGGAGTTCAAGTCATTAAGCATTAAGGAAGCCCAAGACATAAACAGATTTCTTGATAAGCTGAGAGGATAGTTTTATTTTAAAATTAAAAACATAAAAAATAATGAAAAAAATTAATGTAATTTATTTACTGATAGCCGTGACAATAACAGCTGCTGTCATAAGCTCTTGTTCTAAAAATGATAATAATAAATCATCAGGATCAGGTAATACGGAAATGTACAGCGCGTCAGGCAAAGGCGATAAATTTATGGTAAATTCTTCTGAAAGCAAGCTTGAATGGACTGCATATAAGGTAACAGGACAACATTACGGTACTGTTGATATAAATAAAGGCGAATTATTCTTTGATAATGAAGAGTTGACGGGTGGTAGTTTTGATATAGATTTCAAGACAATAAAAGTTGTCGATATTACAGATGCAGAAATGAATGCAAAACTCACAAATCATTTAAAATCAGATGATTTCTTTTCCGCTTCAGCATTTCCAGCAGGTAAGTTTTTGATAAAGTCTGTTTCGAAGAATAATGGTTCGGCATCCGGTAATTATAATATAAATGGAAGCCTTACTATAAAGGGAATAACCAGAGACATTTCATTTCCTGCAACTGTTACTGCAGCAAATGGCATGGTAACAGCATCATCAGACATAAAGATTGACAGAACACTGTGGGATATAAAATTCCGTTCAGGAAAGTTTTATGAAAATCTGGGTGATAAACTGATAAATGATGAGTTTAATATAAAATTTAACATATCTGCAAAAAAAATATAAAATAAAATAAAATAATTATGACTAAAACAATTTATAAATCAGATTCAAGAGGATATGCAGATCACGGATGGCTGAAATCCTATCATTCATTCAGTTTTGCCGGTTATCATAATCCGCAGAGAGTCAGATTCGGCTTGTTAAGAGTTCTGAATGATGACATAGTTAAAGGCGGAATGGGTTTCGGGACACATCCGCATGACAATATGGAGATTGTAACAATTCCACTACAGGGAGAAGTCGCTCATCAGGACAGTACAGGGACTAAAGAAGTGATCACAGCCGGTGAAGTGCAGATCATGTCTGCTGGAAGCGGATTAACTCATTCTGAATTCAATAACTCCGAAAAGGACGATGTAAATCTTTTGCAGATCTGGGTATTTCCGGAAAAAAGAGATATTGATCCGAGATATGATCAGAAAAAGTTTGATAAGAAGAACAGAGTCAATAAATTTCAGACAGTAGTATCTCCGGATAAATCATCAGGTGCATTATGGATCAATCAGAATGCATTTTTTTCCTTAGGTGATTTTGAAAAAAACGGATCATACAGATATGATGTAAAAAGCAAAGGGAACGGAATTTATTTGTTTGTTATAAAAGGGACAGTTGAAGCAGCCGGTGAAGTACTTTCTGACAGAGATGCGATCGGAATTGAGGATGTAACTTCAGTGGAATTCACTGTAAATTCGGACAGTGAGATTCTTGTTATTGAAGTACCTATGCATTAAGAATTATACAATCTAAAATTTTTTGAAGAAGCTGTTGATATTTATGATTTTAATATAAAACTTCTGATGTTCCCGGTGAAAAGAATAAATTTTTATATTACAGGATTTCCGGTATTTATCCAGGAATAAAATACAGGGTTTTAGATATTAATAACTATAACTTTTAACATTAAAAAACATTTTTAAAATTAAATAAAAATTAAAATGGAAAAGAAAGATAAAACAATTCTGGTTATTGGCAGTACGGGTCAACAGGGCGGTGCCGTAGCAAGACATCTTTTAAAAGACGGATGGAAAGTAAGAGCTTTTGTGCGTGATGAAAAAAAAGAATCTGCTTCTGAACTTAAAAAACTCGGAGCTGAATTATTTAAAGGAGATATGACAGACAGAGATTCACTCGATAAAGCGATGGAAGGAGTTTACGGTGTTTTCAGCATTCAGAATTTCTGGGAACACGGATATGACGGTGAATTAAATCAGGGAAAGGCAGTAGCTGATGCGGCAAAGAAAGCCAATGTTTCTCATTTTCTTCAGTCATCTGTCGGAGGTGCCGAAAGGAATACAAAGATTCCTCATTTTGATGTAAAGTATGAAATTGAAAAATATCTGAAATCTCTGAATCTTCCCATCACTATAATCAGACCTGTATTTTTTATGGAGAATTTTAATTCCTGGTTCAAACCTATTGAAGCAGACGGTAAACTCACTCTGACTATTGCTATGAAAGCTGATACAAAACTTCAGATGATAGCTGTAGAAGACATAGGCGCTATTTCCGCTAAAATATTTAATGACCCGGAAAAATTTATAGGAAAGGAAATTGAAATTGCCGGGGATGAACTTACCATGCCTCAGGTTGCTGATTTGTACGCGAGTAAAACCGGTAAGAAAACAGAGTTTGCTGAACTTCCTGTTGAGGCAGTAAGAGCTAACAGCTCTGAAATGGCAGATATGTTTCAGTGGTTCATTGACAAAGGATATGAAGCTGATTTGAAAAAGCAAAAAGAACTGTTCGGAGAGACCATTTCATTTAAAGAATGGCTTTAATATTTTTATAAAAACTAATTTATGAAAAATAAACTGATATATGAATTTATGGCAGAGATAGATCTTCCTCTGCCTTTCGATAATGAATTTATATCGCTGATACCTGAGCAAAGAGCGATTATAAATAGTCTGATGAGCGAAAGAATAGTTACAAGCTATGCAGTTTCTGTCGAGGATGGTAAGTTATGGACTACAATTGTGGCTGATTCGGAAGAATCTGTGATTGAAATTCTGATGAGATTCCCGATAATTGAGCTTGTGGAATATAAAATTTATAAACTTGCATTTCACAACAATGCAAACACTTTATCGGCACAATTTTCACTTAACTGATTTATAAATTGAACTAATGAGAATTCCGGACAATTCGTTCATACAAAGCATTGATTTAAGAGTCAGAAACATTAATGAATCCATAAATTTCTATTCTTATCTTCTGGGTTTTAAAATAGAAGAGAAAAAAAGAAATCAGGTATTTCTTTCTGCAGACGAAGAACGGACTTATTTAATCAGCCTTACAGAAGCAGAAAATTTAAAACCCCGTAATCCAAAAGATCCGGGTTTATTTCATACAGCTTTCAGATTACCGTCACGAAAAGAGCTTGCAAGAGTTTTCCTGAGATTGTTCAATAACAAAATAAAATTTCAGGGATTCTCTGATCATCTTGTAAGTGAAGCAGTTTATCTATCAGATCCTGACGGAAATGGAATAGAATTATACACCGACAAACCAAGATCTGAATGGGAAATTAATGCAGGTCAGGTTGTAATGGATACTTTACCGCTTGATCTCGGCAAGCTTACATCAGAACTGGATGATCCCGGGCTGTGGAATGGAATCCATCCGGAAACAATTTTAGGTCATATACATCTGAATGTTACAGATCTTTATAATTCCGAGAAGTTTTACAGTCATATTTTAGGATTTAACGTTTCAAATTCTCAAATACCGGGTGCAAAGTTTTATTCTGCAGGAGGCTATCATCATCATATAGGAACAAATGTGTGGAATTCGGAAAAAGGGAGAAAATATGATGAGAAATCTGCGGGACTTATGGAATTTACAGTGAAAATACCCGACCAGAAGTATATTGAATATATAAAGGAAAATCTTAGAAAATCTGATTTATGTGTTAAACCCGAAAGCTCAGGTGAATTTCACGTTAAAGATTTTGATGGTATAACGGTTAAAATAATCAGTTAATTTTTTATGCCATTTACTTCAGCACAGCCTGTGAAATTCGCAAGCTGTGCTGTTTTTTTTATTAATTTTTTTAAATGATAATCGTTATTAAGATTTTTTTCAGGAATTAATTTTTTAACAATAAATCTGTTTTCAGATCTTGAAGCTTTTGCATCAACTCTTGCAATGAAACTGCTTCCGTACAGAACAGGAAGACAAAAATATCCGAACTTCCTCTTCTTTTCCGGAATATAGCATTCGAGCTGGTAATTAAAATCAAACAGATCATTTAATCTCTTTCTCTGTATAATAAGATTGTCAAAAGGGGACAGTATGTGAATAAGATTTTTTGGTTTAATATATTTTAAATCCTCAATAATATTTTCGGCAGTGTAAAATATATCATCATCAAATCCCTTAACTTTCACTGCAGTAATAATTTTCTCTTCCTTCATTTGTTCTATTACATTTTTAAAAACGGATCTGTCGTAATTCCTCAGATACATGACTTCATTTTCCCTGAATATTCCAAAGGAAGAAAGACATTGTTCGGCAAGATGTCTGTATAATTCACTTACTGAAGGAATGGTTATGTCAGTTCCTTCAGGCAAAACTCTTTCGGTAAGATCATATACTTTCCTGAATCCGTCTCTTTTTGCTATCATAAGTTCACCTGAATGAAATAAAAAATCAAGAGCATCTTTAGAAGGTTTCCAGTTCCACCATCCTGAAGTACGGGTTTTCTTATCATCGAAATCTTTTGACTGAAGAGGTCCTTCTGATTTTATCCTGTCATAAACATGATTAATAATTTTTTTATTTGAGGTTCTCCAGTCTTTATATTTGTCTTTATAATTACTTTTTCTTAAAAGTGAAAATCTGAAATCCTTCATTGGAAGAAAAGCAGCAGCGTGAGACCAGTATTCGAATATGAGTTTATCTTTCTCAAGAAGTTCATCAAGCATATTCTTTTTATATGATGGCATTCTTGACCACAGCATATGATGATGGGACCGCTCAACCACGGAAATTGTATCTATCTGTATAAATCCTAACTTTTCTATTATTTGATAAATGTCAGACTTTGAAGTGAATTTATTATCGGAGATCAGTAATTGATTATTTAATACTATTTTTCTTACATCACTAAGCTGCAGTGAATTAGAAATTCCCATAAAAAAAAATATTATTAATATCTGATGCCGGAATCAGGATATAATAGATATTTGTGCTTAGTATCATATAATCGCATTCGTAAAAATAAGCTAAAAGCTTTATCTTTAATACAGTTAACTTATTTCATTTAATAAATTTATTAGAAATGATTTTACTTCAACAAGATCTTTTTCAAGATCCTTTTTACTTTTAGAATCTGATTCGGAGTCGTGAATTTTTTCATTATTGAAAAGGCTTAATTCCCCAGGAGCTGTACTGCCGGATTTTGAGATATTCTGTATAACGGGTTGATGTTTTACTGATTCATGAGCTTCTTCTTTTGCAGTATAATTTTTAATAAGTTTCTTAGCACCTTCAATAGTATATTTTTCTTCCCTGAGTAACTTTTTTATATACAAAATCAGTTTAATATCTTTATTTGTATAAATTCTGTTCCCGGAATGATTCTTTGCAGGCCTTAACTGCTCAAATTCAGTTTCCCAGTACCTGAGGACATACTGCTCCAGTTCAGCGATTCTGCTGACTTCACTGATAGAGTAATAGAGCTTTTGCATTGAGAAATTTCTTGCCATACTTTTTTTGTAACAAAATATGAATATACTTTTCTTATTTCAATACATTTGATAATTATATTTACTTTAAAGAGGTTAGCAATCTGGATTTAAATATTAGATTGATTTTATTAAGTTGTCCTAACCAATTTTTAAAAAAAATTAAAAGATGAAATATAAATTAATTAAGGAAAGTATCATATTTTTATTATTCCTTACAGTTTTCTGCTCGTGCGGTGAAAAGCCGGATGTCATATATACAAACGGGAAAATATATACAATGAACGAAAGCAACACAGTTGTGGAAGCATTAGCAATAAAGAACGGGAAAATTTTGGATGCCGGAAGCAATTCTGACATTACAGGTAAATACAAAGCTGATGAAGTTATTGATCTTGAAGGTGCGGCAGTTCTTCCCGGATTTATAGATTCTGAAGGCTCAATAATTGAATTTTCAAAAAACCTTAATTTCATAAATCTTTCTTATGTTAAAAGCATAGATGAAATTATGGATTTGCTGATTGAAAAGACAAAAACAACTTATGAAGGGGAATGGATAGGAGGATACGGGTGGAGTGAACTTAATATTCCTGAATCAGATCTTGTAAAAATGGATGTAACCTTACTTGATAAGATCGCTCCGAATTATCAGGTGTATCTTGTAAATTCCAGTCTGAATGCCGTTTGGGTAAATTCAAGACTTATGAGGACATTAAATATTGACAAAAATACAAAGTCTCCTCCAAACGGAGAAATTGAAAAAGATGCCAATGGTGAGCTGACGGGAATGTTTTATGATGAAGCTGTAAATCTTATAAAGGATAATATCCCCGGATTATTGAAAAATGAAATGACGAGACAGGTGGAAAAGGGAGTATCTGAATTAGTTAAGTACGGAATAACAGAAGTTCACGACAAGACAATAGGAAAAGAAGGACTTGAAATTTTCAGGGAGCTAATTGACAGTAACAGATTTCCAATGAAAGTTTATGCTATATTATCCGGCGAAGACAGTGCAACAGTCGAATCCTATCTGAGTAAGGGAACTGAAACAGATTATAAAGATAAACTTACTATCAGGGCGATCTCAGTTGATTACGACGGATTGTTTGAATTGCAGGAAGCCGCTATGTTTGACAATTATCTTAAAGAACCGAAAAGAAAGGTTGGATACATCAGTGATGAAGATCTTGAAAGAATTTATACAAGAGCAGTTGATAAGAATTTCCAGTTTTATTTAAAGGCAGTAGGTGACAGAGCGGTTAATTCTTCTTTAAATGTATTTGAAAAGGTTTTAAAAAAAAACAATGGCAAAGATCACAGAACAGTAATCGAATACTGTGAGTTTATAAATCCTAAGGACATAGCCAGAATTAAGGAATTAAAAATTATTCCGTCTGTGCGTCCTGATATCTCTATGTATGATATGCAGATAGTAAATGAATTGATCAGTCCGGATAATGGAAGGAAATTAGGATTATGGAATTCTCTTTTGCAGGCATCCGGAAAAATCACTACAGGTTCGGATTTCCCGTTTCATCAGATAAATCCGTTAATACAGATCTATTATCTTGCAACAAGGCAGCTTACAGATACAGTAATAGCGGGAATTCAGAATCCGGAACAAAAAATTTCTCTGTCAGATGCAGTTAAGTCCTACACGGTATGGCCTGCTTATACATCATTTGAAGAAAGTTCAAAGGGAACAATTGAAAAAGGAAAATATGCCGATATGATTGTCTTATCAAAAGATATTTTTAATTCGGACATTAAAGCATTGCTTGAGACAAAAGTACTGAAAACAATAATAAACGGTAAAGTAGTTTTCAACAATATTCTGGATGTCAACAAGCTGTAGAAAATATGCTTAATATTCCCAACAGTGTTTCAGAATTCATTAAAGTTTCAGAAAAAATACTTAAAGAGAAAAAGATAAATGATGCAAGACTTAATGCTGAGCTGATGCTATGCGATGTTTTAAATTGCAGCAGAGTTGATCTTTACCTGAACTTTGATAAGCCATTGACTAAAGATGAGATCAGGACTTTTAAAAATTATATGCAGAGAAGGATAAAGCATGAACCCCTTCAGTATATTCTTGGAAAGACCTCTTTTTACGGTTTCGATATTATGGTAAATGAAAAGGTACTGATTCCACGTCAGGAAACTGAATTGCTTGTTGAAAAAGTTTTAAACGATATCAAATCCCGTTCACTTAAAGATGTATCGGTTTTTGAGATAGGAACAGGTTCAGGATGTATTGCCATAGCTCTGG
>JAFDZQ010000032.1:0-10839 GCA_018266895.1 Bacteroidota bacterium | reverse complement strand
ATTCTCAGTTAAAGACGTATTTCAGATTGAAAAATTAAACAGGCCAATTGATTACATTGTCTCAAATCCGCCTTATATCCCTTTTGCTGAATACAAGAAACTAGGCAGGGAAGTAAAAGACTTTGAACCAATGATTGCTCTGACTGACAGGGAAAGTGGATTGAAGTTTTATGAACATATATTTAAGATTGCATCTGCAGAAACATTTTGCGGTAAAGTATATTGCGAAATAGGATTCAATCAGAAAGAGGATATTGAAAAAATTCTGATGAAATACAAAATCAGTACATACATTTTCCATAAGGATTACAGCGGGAAATTCAGAATTTTAGAAGCATACAAATGATTGCGGTAATACAAAGAGTTAATGAGGCAAGCGTTTTAACAGGCGGAATATTGTTCAGTAAGATTAAAAAAGGGCTGCTTGTATTCATTGGAATTCACAGGTCTGACACTGAGGAAGATTCCGTAATACTTGCAAAGAAAATTATTGACCTCAGGATATTCAGCGATGAAAATAATAAAATGAATTTAAGCGTGAGGGATATCGGGGGAGAAGTGCTTGTGATTTCCCAGTTTACTTTATGCACTGATAACGGAAAAAGCGGTAACAGACCAAGCTTCATCCTGGCAGAACTTCCGGAGAGAGCGGAAAAACTATACAATTTGCATATTGAAGAAATGAAACTTAGTTATGATAAATTAAAAATCAAGAACGGAGCGTTCGGTGAAAACATGCAGGTAACACTCTGCAATGACGGTCCTGTTACAATAATTCTTCAGAGAAATTCTAATTCTTAATTAATAACATTAATAATGGAAAAAAGAGTATATATTATAGGTACGGGGAAAGTAGGAACCGCTTTTTCATTTGAACTCGGCGACAAAGGATATGACATAAACTTTTTAACAGGAAGAAATCTAACAAAAAAATACGATATAACCGGAAAAATACATCCTTTGGAATATTCTGTGAAGTTAGAAAAGAAATTCATAGAAAGCTCTGATGTTATTATAATTTGCATACAGGATAAATATATAAAGGATCTGGCAAAAGAAATTTCAAATTTGGAACTGGACTTTTCAGGTAAATATTTTATTCATACATCCGGATCGGAATCCACGGATGTGTTTAATTTCAGCTGTTTTGATCCGGACAGGTGTGTTTCAATGCATCCAATACAGACATTTGACAAAATCAGTTTTTCAAATAATCATCTTCTTGAAAATATTTATTTCGGAATAGAAGGAGGAAAAGCCGGAAAAATTTTGGCTGTAAACATTATAGAAAAATTACATTCGAAGCATATTGAAATTCCGAAAGAAAAGAAGTATCTCTATCATTCAGCCTGTGTAGTTTCTTCAAATTTTCTTATAACTCTTCTCAATATTTCTTCGGAAATCCTCGGAAGCATAGGCATTGAAAAAAGGAAAACTTTTGAAATATTTAAGCCGATAATAGAAAGAACTCTTTCGAATATTGCGGAAGACGGATTGGTAAATTCTCTTACAGGTCCTTTTGAAAGGAATGAACTTGACACTATATCAAACCATCTTAACTCCATAAATAAGGAAATTCCTTCATTGATTCCTTTTTATACTTTGCTCGGAATGGAAACGGTTAAAGTGGCTTTTAAAAAGGAAAGTCTTAATATGAAAAATGTAATTTCACTGCTTGACTTAATGAACGAGTATATAATTAATGAATCAGGAAATGTAAAAAATACAATAAATTAATTAAAAATTATTTTGAATTTTAAAATATTTAATGCTTCAGTTTTTATTTTTATTGTAACAATTTTAATGACAGGTACTGTCTCGTCGTTTGAAGCAAATAATCCAAAGCTGAATATCAGGTCTTCCTTCTTAAAATACCGCTTTGAAAAAAATGCTGAGGACTCCATAAAAGGTAAACTAAACAAAAGCCCCGTCAGGAAAACAAATATAGGGGGTTTATTCATTTCTCCGTCTGCAGGTGTCTCATTTCCAGTCGGAACATTCGGCGATTATTCAAACTCCGGTGTCATATACGGAGTTAAGGCAGAACTGGCATACAGCAGACTCTTTCCGTTCATCTTTGGATTTGTATATGAGTATCAGAAATTTCCCGGAAACGGAGAGTTCACTACGACAAACTCTCTGACACAATATGATACAAAGATTACTTCTATCGGAGGAAGTTTAGATGTGATTCTTAATAAATTTCTTCATTCGAATTTTACTACTCCGGTGCTTATGCTTGAAGTTAAATATGCCAAGATCACAAAAGTCATTAATCCGCTGCCGATTAATAACATTGCGATACCCGGCGATAAAAATTTACTGACCTATTCGGGAGGTTTAGGATTTACATTATACATCTTTGATCTGAGCGCTAAATATACATCTGCAGGTGAATACTCTAATCTTTCCTTTCAGGTGAAATTCCATTTCCCGGTTTTTAAATTTTAAAAGCTCCGGTCTTTCCATTTTATCTTTTTACCTGACAGGAAGGTGAATGGCAGAAGAATTCCAACAATGGCAAAGTAGAATGTAAAAACAGGATATATTCTGAAATAATGATTTAAATCAAGTTTTCTCAAAACAAATGTTAAAATTATCAGTTCGGAAATTATCTTAATTAAAATTAATATCAGATACAATTTCAGGTTTAAAAAAAGCAATCCGGATACAAAAAAAATATTCATCATGTAAAGTTCGAATCCAATAAAATAACCCAGCAAATTCACATCCGTACCGCCTCTGAACCACCTTCTTTTCTGACTGTTAAGTTCCCGAATATTTTTACATGGATTTGTAGAAACCAGACACTCTTTATCAACAGGGAATTTTATCATGTATCTTTTATCCGAATAAATTTTCCTCATTAAAGCCAGATCTTCTGTAACTGAAAACTTAATGGAACTGTATCCGCCTGAATGCAGATAAGTTTCTTTTCTGAAGGATAAATTATTTCCTATGCAGCTCACTATGTTATTGAGTCCCGAACTCGAAGCAGCAATAGAAAGCAGATAAATCCAGTCAAATGACTGAATTTTTGCGAACAAAGAATCTTCATCACGTATTTTTGTAAAGCCGCACACCATTCCTGTATCAGCCGAATAATATCTCACCGTATTAACAGCCCAGTCAGGTTTTACAATACAGTCAGCGTCTGTTGTAAGAATAATATCACCGTTGCTTATGCGGACAGCATTATCAATAGCATTAGCTTTACCTTTAAGGATACCATCAGCATCCGGCTCGGAACTTATGACTCTGAAAAAGGACTTTTGCTTTGTTTCTTCAAGCATTATTTCAAGAGTTCTGTCGGTTGAATCATCATTTACCAGAATTATTTCAAGAAGTTCCTCCGGATAATTTAAAACGGACAGAGATCTGATACAATCCCTGATATTCTTTTCTTCATTCCTGCCGGCTACTATAACAGTTAGTGAAGGTAAAGCTGTTTTTTCATTTTTCCCGAGTTTAAAGGAATTAAAAAGTCCCAGCATCAGGAAAAGATGAAGAAGAAAGTATAATACAGCAACTATGATGAATAGTATTTCCATAAATAAAAAGGTGATTATCACAAACAAAGATAATCACCCGAAGAATTAAAGAATATTTTTAAAACTACTATTTGATAACGGCTATTTTAATAATTTTCGTTTCTTTTGAACCGTCAATAACAGCTTCAACAACTCCGTAATAAATGCCGCTCTGAACATCCGATACATTCCATTTCACCTCATTGTCCGATCCGGAATTCACTGTGCCGGGAAGAGTAGTAACAAGCTCTCCTGACAGATCCAGAACTTTGACAATCACACTTGATGCGTTTCCGTTAAGATAATATCTTATAAAAGTACTTTGGTCATAAACCGGATTCGGCCAGTTATACACCCTGTCAGATGGAAGTTTTTCGGAATAAATGACAGGATTATTGCCTCCTGCGGGATTATTGTTGGAAAGATATTTATCCTTAAGATAATTTTTCCAAAGAATCCTGCTTTCATTGTAAGGAGTGCCGGTCCTGAAACCGTACAGATAACCGTCACCGCTGATTACAAATATTCCGAGAGTATCATTAAGATCAGCAAGGGCAGGAGTGGAGACTGTATTTGGTCCTACGCTTACCGGAAATCCATCAACAACCTTACCATCGACGCCGTATGCATACAGGTCGCCGTTGGATGTTACAAACAACAGATCGTAAACATTATCATTGTTTACATCCGCTACTGATACACCGGAAGATATCTCTTTATTAAAATCAACCGGAAAATTATCCAGAAGCACTCCGCCCGAATTTACAGCGTATAGTTTATTGTTTCCGACAAAAATTATTTCCTGTTTTCCGTTAGCGTTTATATCTGCCAGAACCGGAGAAGAGTTTAAGCCTGTTATTGGATAACTGATATTTAATTTATTTCCGTTTACAAAAAATTCATTATTGTTATTTACAGTCAGTTTATCCGATGAATTTGCAGCTGTAATATTTCCGGTTACCAGATATTTATCAGGATTTACAATGTATGTGAATGTGTCTGAAACTGTTCCGGCAAACTGCTTTATAGCTGAAGAGGCAGAATCAATTCTTAAGCCTGACAAATCAGTTTTGTATTTAGTAACAGTGCCGTTTGATTTTCCAACATAAACATTTTTCAGATTATTATTTATAAAAGGAGAAGTACTGACGGGAGAATTATCCCAGCTTATCTGAGAAGAAGTCAGATTATTGTCAATGAACTCAATCCCGAAATCCTTTATGCAAACAATATATTTATTTTCTCCGGAAGAAATTATTGAAGGAATGAATTTTCCGTATTGTGCTGTCAAGACCCCGTTTTCAGTAATACCTGTTCCGTCATATTTGAAACCAAAAGTCTTATTATTTGAATTTACAAAAATCTGATCTCCACCGGCAGAATTGAAATTAAATGCAATTACCTGTGAATTACCGGATGAGTCCTTTCCGATATTTTTTGGAAATCCGTTTACAGGTTTGAGCTTATTGCTGCCTACAGAAACTTTAAAAGTCATCAGCGTATCTATAGTACTGAAATCAGTGATGAATATGTTGTTGTTTGTTAATGAATAACTTAATGAATTGGGATTTGAAGAAGGTGAAAAAGTATTTTTATATACTGAGTTCGGGACTTGATGAAATCCGTTATACCAGTAATCTACAGCCGTTCCGTCTCCGGTAATTGCTCCGAATGGAGTATTGAATGTCACACCGATCTCCTGTGCGCCTTTAGCTTCCTCAAGGTCAACTCCTCTGTGATTTATATCATTGTTAATTGAATTAGATGAAATTTTTGATTCAATGATGTTTTCATCTATATGCCAGATTAATATTCCGCCTTTATAGCTGTACTGATTATTGATCAGTCCCGGCAGGCTCCAGTCAAAATTTTCTACGTCCGTAATATTGCCGTTAAGTTTGTACAGACTGGTGTACTGGCTGGAATAATAAAATCCGTTTTCAAAATCCTGAGCAAATGTTTCAGATGAATTTGATTCCCTGTTTCTGAAATAAATTGTTTGTCCGTTATTTTCCGGATCCCTGTTCCTGTTTTCAATCAAAAAATACTCTTTACTGCTTATCAGAATTTTATATACCGAAGTATCTCTCTGAACTGATTTTGAAGATGCGGGAATTCTGAAAGTACCCGAGCCCGATGAAATAACAACAGGGCTGATCCAGCCGAGATAAATTTTTTCCCAGGCTGATGGTTCGGGAGGGAATATTCCGTTGTAACTGAATAATGACTGACCGTCCATAAGACCGAATCTGCCAATTGCAGTTTTACCGTTAGAAGTATTAAAAAGATCAGGAAGCCCCAGATAACTTCCGAAACTTGCAGCAATCAGCCCGTTTATCCCGAGTTCGATAAGAGTATTTCCGGAAAGAAGCTGAAGTTCTCTTAATTCAGTCGAAGGAATTATCATCGAATTACTTATATAAACCCCGTCGTTAGTCTGAAATCCGCTGTAGCTGTTACCGAAAACATCCTTAAGATTCTTTAAGCCGAGAAACACGGACGGTATATCATAAGGAGTAGGATCGTATCCGAGAACAGAACTAAGATCAATGTCTCTCCCCACACCTGCATGAAATATGACAAAGGCGGTTTTATTCAGATCATAATTTGAAAAATTAATGAAACTGTCTGCAACTGCCCATGAATCCTGAAACAATTTTCCGAGTTTGAGATTGTTTTCGTTTCTCTGAGGAGAATATGATTCCATTTTGCCCGGAAGAGTGATGACTTTTCCGAAAAGGTCATAACTTATATTCAGTTTGCCTTTTGAAGATTTAGAGTAATAATTTTTTAAGAATTTCAGATGATCTGCGAAATAAGCACTGTCATAGGGTGGCGCATCTACTACTGTATCTTTTTGAGTTATGGGATTATAATACTTATTTGATAAGTCAAATTTACCGTTACCTGTAGTCCTGGGATCATTATCTTCCTGAAACTGAACAAGTATTGCAACTACTTTAAAAGAATCTGCCACTGAAATATATTTCTTTGGACTTGGAATAAACTGATCATTACTGTTGCTCAAAGGGTGTGTCAGAGAAAAATTCAGATTCTTATTCTGAGAAAGCAATGAATTCGCGGAGAAAATAAAAACAAGAAAAAAGAGCAGATTTTTACTTAAAGTCATTTAACATATTCTTTATATATTAAAACCACGATTCAAACAGATGAATCATGGTTTTAAATGATTTAAATTAAATTTATTAGAAATTTACAAGCAAGCCGAATCTGAGAGTATTTGCCAGAGGATGACTTTCTTCTATTGTACTTATATAACTGAAATCAAAACCATACAGATCATATCTCAGACCTGCGCCAAGCGTATAAAACTTTCTGTTACCGTTGGATGGGTCTTCATAAAAGAATCCTCCTCTTAAGGCAATAAGTCGCGGACTACCATACCAGTACTCAGCTCCGACTGATGACTGAAATGATCTGGCAATACCGGCAAAACCGTCTTTCCAGGAAGTAAATATCGCCTTATAAAACGGATCAACTGTACCTTTAACAAGAACTACTCCGCTGTCATCTACTACAGAGGGAGTTCTGTTTACGAGTAATTTTGAGAAGTCAGCAGTTAAAGTCAGGTTATTATATTCAGATTTAATTAAATCGTATGCGAAACCGAATCTGAGCTGTGTCGGAAGAGGATCTGCCTGTGCAGCATCCACATAAGAGATTTTAGGTCCGAGATTGGAAAGATTTACACCGAAAGAGAATTTATTTGCAAGGAATTTTGCTCCTTTGACTGGTCTCCACATTCCGGAGAGATCAAAACTTGCTGAAATTCCCGTGCCAGTTCCTTTTTCATTGCCAACCTGCAGATTAGTAGGGGACAGTCTTGAATATATGAATCTTCCGGTTATCCCTCCTGCCCAGTTTTTACTTAACTTCGTCGCATAAGAAACTGCAAAAGCCATTTCGTAAGCTTTATAATTTCTGCCCGGATCAAGATTTCCGAATTCATCAGTATAAATAACCTCTCCAATGTTGAGATAAGTTAAACTTGCACCGACTGTTCCGTTAATGCTTTTTATATATTTCTTTCCTGCAATGTAATCATAGAAAAGATCACCAAGATTTAATCCTGCAAGCCAGGGTGAATGCGTGAAATTAACTTCCGTCCCGACTTTCTGAAAAGCAAGACCTGATGGATTCCAGTGCATTGCAGTGGCATCATCAGATATAGCTGTTCCTGTTTCACCCATTCCCCCGAATCTTGAATTTGGTCCGATCAGTAAGAAAGGCACTCCTGTTGAGTTTGTTGACTGTGAGTATGCTTCATTACTGTTAAAAGTAAATAAACTTACAACACTTAAACACACGCATAAATATGCGAATGATTTTTTTAACATTTAATTATTCTCCTTAATGTATTTTATTTTAACTTGGCTAATTTTCCCGTGCTGCTTCTTGAAAAACTACCGTCTTGTGATTTTAAAGTTATTTTATAGATATATGTTCCGTTTGCAATGTAATCACCATCCGAATCCTTGCCTTCCCAGTCGATATTCACAAATTTATCTGTAATATTAGTCTTATTCAATTCTTTAATTAATCTTCCGCTGACTGTATAAATTCTGATATTTGCGTCAACAGGGCTGTCAGAGTTATGCTGAAAGATAAAACTTGTAAAATCCGACATCGGATTAGGATAATTATATATTTTGTCGAGGACAAGATCGGAATTACTCTTTACCGTAAAATCTATCACTGAATTGCTGAAATTATTATAGGTATCCCAGGCGTTCAGCTGTAGCTTGTATTTCCCGTCCGGAAGGTTTTTCATCTGATATTCGACTGATCCGTTCTGAAATCCTGATGTACTGGAGTATAATGCAGTTAAATCTATTTTATTGTTCTCATCATCATTCAGAACCGCTTCAATTTTATGACCGATCGTTCCGGTAAGATTTATACCGCTCTGATCAGAAAAATCCGCAATTAATTTAGGATTCTGGCTTACAAGATCCCCTGATCTGAAATTTCTGTTATCCATGTAAATTTTTATTTCAGGACCTGTACTGTCTGCAGTGGCAGTGGAATCAAGACCGCTCATAAAAAAATTATTTGAATATCCGACACCATCCGAATAATTGTTCTTAAAATATGAAATTATCTTACCTCTTCCGGGACTGTAGGAAATATCCCTTGGCACTACGAAATCCACTGTCCAGCTGCCGTTTGTTACATTCACTTTTCCCTTATAAATTATTCCGCCGTCCAGCTTGAAATTAAAGAAATATCCGAAATCATTAATGGAGATATTTCTGTCGACATCAAGTACTGCTATATCCAGTGTTCCGTTATAATCATTCCAGAAAGCAGAATCTGTTTTTAAAATACTTCCGGAAATCTTTATCTTCTGGAGAGCTTTCATATTAAACAACTGTGAACCCGAAACATTATTGATACTGTCTATTCTTGTTATATGCTGAGGTACTCCCAGGCGCAGCGTAGGATCACAGACAAGCGCATATTTCAGATCATTATCACTGTATAATAACTGTTTTACATTATACATGGCTTTTCCGCTTCTCAGCGGAAGGTTAAGAGTGTCTTTTTTGAATAAGTTATCGTAGAAATAATTATTAAAAATCGCATTTTGTGAAGCGTAAACCGGTCTGACTGCGGCTACAACTCCGATAGCGCCTTTATCTTGCAGATTGATAAGCTGTTCGCCTGCGCTGATTAGAAACGGATCATCCCATCTTGCCAGATCACAGCTTGCAATGGTAATGAAAGGATATTTATTCTTATTAGTCAGCAACGGGATACTGATCTGCCTTACAAACACATGCTCATGAGCCCACAGATCCACGCTTCCGTGTCCGGTGTAATTTATGACAAGTTTACCGTCATTCCAGCTGTTTATGATATCCGTATTTGCACCCGGTTTCCTTCTGCCCTGGGGAGTAATTTCGGAAGGATAACTGACGATATAAATCTTGTCTTTTTTAATGTGTGAAGGAGTATGATTCTGAGCAACATCTTCGCACTGATCTGTGTGAAGACTGCCTTCCCCCCCGGATGTCTGCTCTGTGGTCCATCCGTCATCAGCTACGTACAGATCATTATTTCTCCATTTGTCGAAATTAAGAGGATCTTCATACGAAATGATTTTATCAACTACGGCATTCGCTTCGCTTAAAGAGTTAACGCAAATTCTTCCCGTTGCAAAATCCGTGATCGCCTGACCGATCGGTTCGGGATAGTTTTCATTTATTTCCACTAAAAAGTCATCGCTGCAGTAACTTTCAACATCATCAGAAGTTTCAGAATCTTTTTCAACTGGAGGCAACCAGTTCTTTACCCCATTGTTATAAAGATTATAAATGTTTTTAAAATCATAACTTCCGTCTCCCATAAAGAGCACATAAACAGGCCTTTCCTGCCAGTTATAAAAACCGTATTTCAGAAAATTTCTGATTGCTATCGGATCCTGCAGACCACCGGAAAACTCATTATAGATCTTTTCAACTTCCACAACGCTTGTTTTTAGATAATTAACCCCAGGTTTTTCTCTCTGAGCTTTTAATCTGTTGGCAGCAGAGACAAATTCCTTCGGAGTAATTATAATGAAGCTTGAACCTTCGGCTAATTCGCCTTTTAAATTCTGATTACTTACTCTTGCTGAAAATGAAACAGGGGTTTTATAACTGTTTCCTGAAACATAATATTCTCTGACCGAGCCGGGAGTGTTGACTGACTGAAAAGAAAGTGTGCCGTTTGAGAATGAAACCGGATTAATCAAATTTACATTTTCGGGAGAACTGATTTCAAAAACTTTAACACTCTGTGATGTGAAATTATTTATTCTGTATTCCGAAGTTGCATTTGTATCCGGAGAATTAAATCTTAACAGATTATTATCGGCAGAGAAAACCCTTTTATACAATACTTCATAAAAATCATAATATCCTGAAACATTTGCCGAGTTTCCGTTTTGAACGGGAAGTGAGGCTTTGAAATTGATGCTGCTTTTTCCCGGAAGAAGTGAATAATAAGTTCCGAATCTGCTGTAATTTAAATAAACCAAATTAATATGAGAATAACCGGTAATTCCGGAAACAGGCTGGTTAACAATGAAATTTGAATTCAGATCTTCTATTTTCCAGTACTCCGGAAAAGTAGAGCCGTTGCCGAACCGGAATCTCATATTCAAAGGACTTTCACTTACATATCCTTTTAATTCCCTGTTAAATGTAAAAGCTTCATTCTGACTGATCCTCTGACTGACCCATAAATTACCGGTTGATCCCGGGTTGTTAATTTCCGGTTCTTCAAACAGCATATCAGTAAAATT
>JAFDZQ010000031.1 GCA_018266895.1 Bacteroidota bacterium | reverse complement strand
CACAATTTCCTTGATATGTGCCGCATTTTCTTTTATATGTTGCATTAAATCATTTTTCACTTCATTAGTAAGAAAAGGAAATCGCTTCTTTGTTCCCCAAACTGAATGAATCCATATTTTCACGTATGACATAATTTACTTTATAATTTTGATAAATTGATGTTGAAAGCAGATCTTTATGTTTCCACCGACTTAAGACAGTGGATTTTATATACCCAAATCTGAAGACAGTGGTTTTTATCTTTGCCAGTATTCAGAGGGGGATTTTTACAAACCCCACTCTGAAGACTGAGGTTTATATGGCGGAGTCAGAGATTCTGGTGAAGTACGAAAGTATGGCGGAATCAATTTAACAAATAGAATATATTTCTACAATGTTTACTCAGATGTAAGATTAAATATTACTTATACAATATGTTGACGTAATTCATTGTACAAATTATTGACCCTTCACACTTGAAAATTAAACTCTCTATACATAAGTTACATTTTAATTTTTCAATGAATACTTTACGCATAATTTTTAAACATCTTGTTTTCTATTTAATAATTTTTTCCTTTGAGATTTCCTTTTCACAGGATAATCCTCCTAAAGTGCTTGTCGTAACCGCTCATCCCGACGATGATGCGGCATTTTCAGGGGCAAATTATAAAATCATTCATGATCTCAAGGGTACCGTTGATCTGGCACTCATCACTAACGGCGAAGGAGGTTACAAATATTCCACGCTTGCCGAAGATATTTACGGACTTGAACTGACCAATGAAGACACAGGAAGAAAGTATCTTCCGGAGATAAGAAAAAAGGAACTTGAAGCCGGAGGAAAGATCGTCGGAATAAGAAATTATTATTACTTTGATCAGAAAGATCACAGATACATCACTTCCGCAGATATTAAAGAAATCCTTGACAGCAATATCTGGAACCTGGATTTTATCAGAACCAAATTAAAAAATATTATTGAAACTGAAAAATATGATTTTGTTTTTGTACTGACTCCTTCTCCCGGCACTCACGCACATCACAGTTCTGCAGGAATACTTGCGCTTCAGGTTATAAACTCGCTTGATTCTGAATCCCGGCCCGTTGTTCTCGGAGGTACGGTTTCAAATAAAAATGATTCCGTAAAATTCATCTACAAAGGCTTTGAAGGATTTCCGGTTACAAATGTAAGCGATACTATTCCATTTGAATTCGACCGTACTCAGAAATTCGGTTACAAAGATGTTCTTGATTATAAAATTATTGTCAACTGGGTTATAGCCGAACACAAATCGCAGGGAACTATGCAGCTTCTGATGAACCGCGGTGATATTGAAAACTACTGGTACTTTGACATTAATCCTGAAAGCGGTAAAAAGAAGACCTCAGATCTTTTTGATAAATTAAAGATAAATTATTACGTAAAAAAAGAATACAAATAATAATCTGTATGTATTTTTTACTGCTGAGTATCAAAGACTCAGGAAAATTTAAAGATAGTCTGAAAAATTTTTTGTAATATTTTATTGTATTTAAATATTTACCTTTGAGACTTGTAGTCTGAAAGGTTGGTCTTTTAAACGAATTTTTACTCACTGAATATTAAATACATATAAACTAAATGAAATTATTATTCTTACTTTTAATTTGTGTAAGTTTATTTGCCGGTTGTTCAAAAACTGATAATAAATCCAAACTTGTAATTTATTCTCCGCACGGTAAAGAAATGCTTTCGGAGTTTGAAAAAAAGTTCGAAGCAATTCACCCGGATATCGATATCCAGTGGCTTGACATGGGTTCGCAGGAAGTTTTTGACAGGATAAGAACAGAAAAGGAAAATCCCTTATCGGATATCTGGTGGGGGGCTCCGTCAACAATTTTTATGAGAGCGGAAAAATCGGGATTGTTAGAAAAATATATACCTTCATGGGCTGATAAAATTCCTTCGTCTTCAAAAAGCAAAGACGGAATGTGGTTCGGAACATTTCTTACTCCGCAGGTAATTGCATTCAATGACAAGACTCTTACAAATCAGAATTCTCCTCAGGACTGGAATGATCTTATCAAACCCGAATGGAAGAACAAGATCATTATAAGAAATCCAATGGCATCGGGAACTATGCGTGTGATTTATTCTGCAATAATAGCTAACTCCGTTAAGACTTCCGGCAATGAATCGGAAGGATTTGAATGGCTGAAAAAACTGGACGCAAATACTTCCTCCTATGCTGCTGATCCTACTCAGATGTACATTAAGCTTTCGGGAAATGAAGCCGCAGTTTCATTATGGAATATGCCCGATATTATTCTTCAGAAAACTCTTTACAATTATCCTTTCGGTTACAATTTTCCTTCGGCCGGAACGGTTGTTCTTACCGACGGCATTGCGATTGTAAAAGGCACCAAAAACTTTGAAGCCGCAAAGCAATTTTACGAGTTTGTTACAAATGAAGAAAATCTTATTCTTCAGGCGGCAAAATTTTACAGGATACCTGCAAGAAATGATATTCCAAAAAACAAACTTCCGCAATGGATCAGTGATGCAAATTATAAAGCGATGGATCTTGACTGGGAACTCATCTCCGAAAAGGAATCAGAGTGGATGAAGAAATGGGATGCGGAGATTAAAGGAAAGTCGAAATAGTTTTTTAAATACAAAGTCGTTGAACAGATTTTCCTTTGAATATGTGATTTAAGCTGATTGCTTCAAGATTGAAAAAAAGAGATTGCCACTAATTTCACTAATTGACACGAATTTGAAAATGTATTTTCAATACAATTGGTGTAAATTCGTGTAATTCGTGGCGGAAAACAATCCTCAAAAATTAAAGCAGTCAACTTGACTAAGTAATTTGTAAATGACTTTGCCGCTCCTCTTTTATATTTATGAAAAATTTAGTATTAAACAACATATCAAAAAGCTTCGGTCAGACAAATGTACTCTCTGATATATCTTTGGAAATAAATCAGGGTGAATTTTTTTCAATTGTCGGACCGAGCGGCTGCGGTAAAACTACATTGCTGCGCATCATTGCAGGGCTTGAGTCTGCTGATACGGGTAAAATTTTCATAGGCGGCGCTGACTCAACTGACCTTCCCCCTCAGAAAAGAAATGTCGGAATTGTTTTTCAGAATTACGCTCTTTTTCCGAATATGACAGTTTTTGAAAATGTTGCTTACGGACTCTCAGTCAAAAAAACAGAAAAAAATATTATTCATAAAAAAGTTCGTGATGTCCTCGAAAAAGTCCAGATGGAACACAAGCACGATAAAAACATATCCACTCTCAGCGGCGGTGAGCAGCAGAGAGTTTCTCTTGCAAGAGTCATTGTAACCGAGCCGGATCTTATTCTCTTTGATGAGCCGCTTTCTAATCTGGATTATTCTCTCCGCCTTGAAACGCGGAATGAACTCAAACGTCTTCAGCGTGAAGCCGGAATTACTTCTGTTTATGTTACTCATGATCAGACTGAAGCACTTGCGCTTTCAGACAGGATCGCGGTTTTAAACAAGGGCATCATTCAGCAGACCGGAATCCCCGATGATATTTATTATAATCCTGAAAATAAATTTGTCGCTGATTTTATAGGACATGCTAATTTATTCGGCTCACAATTGTGCAGTGAATTGTTTCAGATAGAAATTGACTCTGACGAAACTCTTGCCGTGCTTCCGGAAGAATTAATCCCCACAGACAAATCCGGAAATACTTCCTGTAAAATCATTGACGTTCAGTTTACGGGTTTCTCAATGGAGTATTCAATTCTTTTCAAAGATAAAATCATAAGATCTCTTTTACCTTCAAAGTCTCTGAACAACAGATTCGGAATTGGTGAAGAAATCGGGCTGAAAATCGTTTCGGAAAAAATCAGGAAGGTAAAATGAAAAGAACATCATTAGCAAATATTCTTCTGACAGGAATTGTTATTTATTTTATCGCAGGATATATTTTGTTTCCGTTATATTCTGTTCTGAAGGAAAGTTTTGCAGGAGATGGAAATTTGTTTTCATTTGCAGCATATAAAAATTTACTTACCGGGTCATCTGCAGAAGCTGTGATCAATTCAGTTCTTCTTTCAGTATTAACCGTAACAGGAAGCGGAGTTACCGGCGTTTACTTCGCATACATTTTTCATTATCACAAAATACCTTTCAAATCTTTTTTTTCTTCGCTGCTTTTAATTCCTCTTGCCACGCCCCCCCTTATCGGCGTAGTTGCATTTTTATTTTTGTTAAATGAAAACGGTTTAATTGCAAAGCTGTTAACTACGTTCTTCGGAATGAATGCCGCCCCGTTCAGATTCGACGGCTGGACTGCGATAATTATAATTCACATTTATTCTTTTTATGCAATGTTCTATCTGTTCGCTTCATCCGCGCTGAAAAAAACCGATATGAATCTGATAGATGCTTCGTATTCAATGGGCGCAGGCAGAAGCAGAACATTTATTAAAGTGATCTTTCCGCAGCTGATACCTTCCATCATCGGCGCATCCCTGATAACGTTTATGGCAAGCATGGCTTCGTTTTCAGCGCCTTTTATTTTCGGAGGATCAATTAAATTTCTGTCAACGGAAATTTATTATGCAAAGATTAACGGCGATAATTCTTTTGCGTCTTCACTTTCCGTGCTGCTGACTGTAATCTCGGTATTTTTTCTTGCAATGCTGAGATGGTACCGCTCGCATAAAATACTGGAAGTAAGATATAAGGGTTCCCCTAAAACAATTAGCGATCTTCATAACAAATCAATAAATTATTTCAGCACAGGGATGATTATGATCTTTTCATTTCTGATTATACTGCCTGTACTGACCCTTTTGTTTATGTCAATTATACCTGAAGGATCTCTGATGAGGAATTTTATTATAGAGCCGTTCACAATTGCTAACTATACGAAAGTTTTCAGTGATTCGCAGTTCTTTATTCCTTTCAGAAACAGCATAGAAATGTCTGTCATAGCTGTACTCATCACTTTGCTGATAGGCGTTATCTCTTCATATCTGATTGCAAAGAAAAAGATCCGCGGGAAAAATCTTCTGGAAAGCATTCTGTCCCTGCCTTACGGAATTCCCGGAACAGTTATTGCGCTTTCACTGATTCTGAGTTTTAATACTCCGACTTTATTTACGGCATTTGTTTCAATCGTCGGTACATTCTGGATTCTGCCGCTCGCTTATGCAATAAGAAATCTTCCCGTGCTGACACAATCTTCCATTGCGGGATTTAACGCCATTGATCCTTCGCTTGAAGAAGCATCCAGAACTCTCGGGGCATCTGAGTTCATTACATTCAGAAAAATAATTGTTCCGCTCATTTTTCCTTCTGTGTTTAACGGAACTTTGCTTGTATTCATAAATTCCGTCGGAGAATTTGTATCTACTGTTTTGCTTTATTCTTATTCCACAAAAACAATTTCAGTCGAGATATATTCTCAGATAAGAATGTATAATACCGGCGCGGCTGCTGCATACGGCATTCTGCTTTTTTTGATGGTAATGATAATTGTCTATTTATCGAGACGGACTATGGATAAAAGTGTCGGAGTTGTATAATATCGCAATTATATAATTTCTGTTCTGATCTCAAATTTTTTGTCATTCCGGCAGAGTCGCTGCTTGTCTGAATTTATATTTCAGAACAACATTCAAGGTGAGGTCTCTTCTGTGGAAACTCTTACACTCCCTTTGCTTAATAGTAACCTTAATATTTTATTTTTAAAACAGAGTGACCCAGCGAGGACGCCGGTAAATTATTCTACATTCATCACGAAAATACTTGCTTCACAGGAGGACTCCGTGTCTTTTCGGCTTTGTGTAAAAAAAACAAATGCCGGAATTAATGTAACTGCCTGAAAACATTAAACATCTCTTAAATCATTACTTTATTTTTCATATTAATTTAGTAATTTGATCACGTTTAATTGATGAGTTTTGTCAGATTTATCATTAAAGCTTACTTCAACCGGCTAATTTCATTTCAATTAACATTACCTGTTTATTTTAAATTTTAATTATCTGAATCTGATTTATTTTCCGGTTCGCATTTAATAATTGAGACCTTTATTTAAAAATATTTTCGGAATACTTTTTCTCCTTATAGTGATACTGATTACTGCAGGAGTCCTGTTCAACAATCTTACAAAAAAATCTTTTTATGATGAATCGGGAGTTGTAAAAGTAAAAGGAGTTTCCGATAAAATAAATATTTACAAAAGCGAACTCGGAGTCTCTCATGTCTTCGCCGAGAATGAAAACGACATGTATTTTACCCTCGGATACCTTCACGCTCAGGACAGATTGTGGCAGATGGATATCGCAAGAAGAGTAGCAGAAGGAAGGTTATCGGAGATACTCGGCAAAGACGCATTAGATTATGACATACTTTTCAGAACTATCGGAATAAACAAAGCATCCGAAAATCTCTTTCAGAAACTTTCACTTAAATCAAAAGCCCTTCTGTCTTCATACTGCAGGGGCGTGAATTTTTTCATAGAAAATAATTCAAAACAGCTTCCGCTTGAATTCGACATACTTAACTACAAACCTGAAGAATGGAAACCCGAGCATTCTCTCATGATACTGAGATTAATGGGATGGGAACTGAATCTTTCCTGGTACTCCGATATTATGTTCGGCGAAATTGTGAAGAAGTTCGGCTTTGAAAAAGCCAGGGATTTTTTTCCTGATTATCCTGAAGACGCTCCTTTCATAATCAAAACAGAAGCCGGTAAAACTGAATCCGTGAATCCGAACTCCGGAAAAAGCACAGATAAAAAGAAAACAGGTTACAATGAACTGACTGAAAAGAAATACATTGCTGCATCTGAGCTCGGAAAGAACTTTCTTGAACTTTCAAAAAGCTTTAAAACATTTTACGGAACGGAAGGAACTCACATAGGAAGCAATTCGTGGGTGATCTCAGGCAGCAGAACTGAAAGCGGCAAACCCATACTGGCAAATGATCCTCATCTCGCTCTCCAGGTTCCTTCCAAATGGTATGAAGTAAGTCTTTATGACAATCAGAAAAAATTCAGTGTCTGCGGATTTTCAATTCCCGGAGTTCCCGGGATCGCGATCGGACATAATCAGACCATTTCCTGGGGACTAACAAATCTTATGTGCGATGATTCCGATTTTATGCTTCTGAAAAAAGATTCTTCCGACAGCAGGAAATATATTTACAGGAATAAATCATTTTTCCCCGACAGCACTCTCGAAAGCATTAAGATAAAAGATAATCCCGATGTATATGAATTCACTTCTTATACGACTCTTGCCGGTCCCGTAATTTCAAATCTTGAGAAAACCGGTTTTGTAAATAATCAGAAAATCAGATCTCAGGGAAATGAGATACTTACATTCAAATGGACCGGTTACGAATTCAGCGATGAGATAGATGCTTTTTACAATATCAACAATGCGCATAACTGGAATGAATTTCAGAATGCGCTTAAAACATACGGAACCCCGGCACTGAATTTTGTCTATGCCGATACTGCAGGAAACATAGCTTACAATGCTGCAGGTCTTATTCCTGTCAGGACAAATTTAACCGATGAAGCTTTTGCAAATTTTGAATCTCACGGAGAAACTGACTGGTCGGGATTTATTCCTTTCGCAGAATTGCCTTCAGTCCTGAATCCGAAACAGGGCTTCATTGTAACAGCAAATAATAAGCCCGCGAAAAATTACAAACATTATATTTCAAATCTGTATGAACCGCCTTACAGAGCTGAAAGAATTGAAGAACTGATCAGCCTTAACCCTGTCATTACGGAAAACGAAGTTAAAATAATCCAGAAAGATGTTTACGGAATTCAGGCAAAGGAATTCTGCGGATATTTATTTGAAGCCTTCGGCGATACTCTGAATCTGACTCAGGATATCAGGACATACCTGGATCTGCTGAAAAACTGGGATTTTGAATTCAGGCTCAACAGTATACCCGCTTCTTTGTTCTCGTCTTTTGAAACAGAACTTTATAAAAATCTCTACAAAGACCTTCTTGGAGATGAACTCTTTGAAAATTATCTTTTTCTGAAAAACATACCTGTCAGGAATACGGCAAAACTTCTTAAGTTAAGTTCAAACGCACTGTTTGAAAATAAATTTGCAAAAGAGCAGCTGATCAGGAAAAGTTTCTATGATGCCGTATCTTCCCTTATTGCAAAGCACGGTTCGGATATGACTCACTGGCAGTGGGGTGATTTGCATAATGTTTACATGAAACATCCTCTTGGCATAGTACCGGAATTCAGTTCAATGCTGAACATCGGACCCTTCAAGTCCGGCGGAAACGGCACTACAGTAAATAATCTTGAATACAGTTTTTTGTCAGCGCTAAAAACCGGCGAGTATCAGTGTTATCTCGGACCTTCAATGAGAATGGTCATAGATCTGTCGTCAATAGATGATTATTATTCAATACTTCCCACCGGACAGTCAGGTCAGCCGCTTCACAGGAATTACAATGATCAGGCAAGACTCTGGCTTAACGGGGATTACAAAAAAGTGTCAGCCGACTATGAATTTTTGAAAACAGAAAAACTTAAACTTCTTATACTTGAACCTGCCGGACAGCAATAATTGATCTCAAACGAAGATAAATATAATAAGTACAGACCGAAAAAATTTCTCGGGCAGAATTTTCTCGTTGACGAAAATATTGCAAAGAAAATAGTGTCTTCACTTGAGATACATCCGGGTGATATTGTAATAGAGATCGGTCCGGGTCAGGGAGTTCTTACGAAATACATTTCCGAGCAGACTGATAACTTAATAGCCGTCGAACTTGACAGATCCATTTACGAAAAATTGTCAGCCGAATATTCCGGCAGAGCTAAAATCATTCATAAGGACTTTCTTAAATTCGATCTTGAAAATAATCTGAATGAAATACTTGATGTAAATGTTTACGGAAAATTAAAATTGAAAGTGATAGGGAATATTCCTTATAATATCACGACTGAAATTCTGTTCAGGCTTTTTGACAGTGCTGACATTATGGATACTGCCGTGCTGATGATGCAGAAGGAAGTTGCAAAACGGCTGACAGCGCAGCCCAATACAAAGGAATACGGAATACTTGCAGTTCAGACACAGTTCAGTTCGGATCCGAAAATTCTTTTCGGAGTTCCTCCTACTGCATTTTTCCCTAAACCAAATGTAGAATCGTCTATAGTTAAATTCGGTTTTAGTAAAAACAAATACAAAGTGGCTGATAAGCAGATATTCAGGTCTCTTGTAAGGAACAGTTTCGGTCAGAGAAGAAAGACAATGAAAAATTCCCTTAAAAGATTTTTTGAAATGAATGATGTTTCATTCGATCAAATTGAATTCGATTTCTCAAGGCGAGCTGAAAGCCTGAGCATTCAGGAGTTTACTCTGCTATCTGACAGAATAACAGAATTAAAACTTTCCTCTCGTTACTGATCTCCGCGCCTGAGAGTTTGTCTCATAACTTTCATTTTACCACTAAGTCACCAAATCATGAAGGAAAAAATTTTAAAAATAGAAATCTTTAAGCCTGTGAGACTTTGAGGTTTACTCTTAAATTTGTTTTCGGACGGTCAGGTGAGATTGGGAACAGGGAATAAAATCAATCCCTCCTCACTTCAAAAAAGCTTTTCAGAATTTCCCTGCATTTGTCATCGAGTATGCCGCCGTAAACTTTGCAGTTATGATTCAGTGATTTGTTTACGGTAATATTCATATTGCTCCCGCATGCTCCGCTTTTAACATCATACGCCCCGAAGTAAAGATTTTCCGTTTTTGAAAGTACGATCGCGCCGGCGCACATTGCGCAGGGTTCAAGCGTAACATACATTGAGCAACCAACAAGCTGTTTAGACTGAAGATACTCAGCGGCTGAAGTGATGGCAAGTATCTCGGCATGAGCTGTAGGATCCTTCAGAGATTCTACAAGATTATGAGCTTTTGCGATAATCGTATTCTGAAATACAATAATGCATCCTATGGGGATTTCGTTTTTTTCAAATGCTTTTTCGGCTTCTTTAAAAGCATAGTTCATGTAAATTTCGTGCTGCGTCATAATGAGATTCTTTTGAAAAGTATTATAATAAATTTATTTGCTGATGCCTGATCTTTTTATCATTTCCCTGAAGCTGACAAACTCATAGCCGAGCTTTTTCATCTGATAAACTTTGTTTTCGAATTCTTTAAATTCTTCCGGACTCAAGCTTATCCTGTAAATAAGATGTTTTTTACCTGACCTTGCTCCGGAGACTATGTTTTCGAATAAAGAAATGATTCTGCTTCCGCTGCTTCTGAACTCCGTAAATAATGTATCCTTGAATACCTTTAAATTATTCTTAATAAATTCTTCCGTAACAGTGTTCTGAAACTCCCGGGAAGCGCTGCTGCTTTTCAGAAAGACACCTTTTATTCCCGGAAAATTCACTGCAACCGATTTTATTTTTGCTTTCCAGGAAGTCTCATTCATATCTTCACGGAAGTCTGCGGTAATATCATTTTCGGTACCGGTCGTGAATTCTAACAGATAATCTTTTTCCGATTCCGTAATGACAGACTGATAATCCGCTTTATCATTCCGGAGCGGAAGGAAAACAGAATATGATTCAGCCGAAGCAAGAATGTATCTTACATCATTCAAAGGAAAATACTCAATACTGTCAAGTATCAGGCAGACATCTGAACAGACCCGTTTAAGTGAGTCAGTATAAATAAATTTCAGTGAAGCTGTTAATTTTCTCGCTGTATCATTTCCTGTGAAAATGCCGAAGAGAAGATTTTTTGTTTTCGGATCTTCGGAAACCCTGTTTGTTACGCCTCGGCTTCTGAAGTAATTCGTGAGTTCGTAATTAAGATCAATATTCAGAATATCCGCAGGGATTTTCACTTCTTTGGAAAACCAAAGCGAATCGGATTTCCGGGTTTTGTTTTTCTGTGAAACTTCCCTAATCCAGTCTTTGCTGATACCGAATGTAAATAAAACAGAGTCAATGTCCGCAGACAGAGTTTCTTTTGTAACAGGCACATTCACTGTCTTTAAAGCCGGATTATTTTTCTCTTCTTTACCTGAATTGAAGATCAGAAAAAAGAAGATCAGGATTAGAAGCAGAGCAGCCGGTATTAAAAGAAAAATGATTTTTGATCTCTTAACGTCCGGGAGAGGATCAGGTGCCGGCTCTTTCAATTTCCTCTGATACAAATAGTATTATCTCCTTTGCATTTTTTATTTTTCCGTAGTTCATGATACTGCAGATGTCTTCTGCATAAGATTCTTTTCTCATTCCTGCAAGTATGCAGCTGACTCCCTCAACCGAACTAAGCAGAAGAAATGTTTTCTGTGAAAGAGTAAGTTCTTTGAATTTATCTTCCAGATTTTGATTTATAAGACCGTGAATAAATCTGCTTCTTTTATCGGCTCTCATTCTGTAATAATTTCCGGTCATATTAAGAAGCTTATAAACTTCCTTTATATACCCTGAGCAAAATTCTTTTGTGCTGCTTTCATTTATTTTTGCATCCGATATATCCATCAGTCTGCTGATCTTAGGTATGAACTGATGGGAAATGATATCATTGAAATGTTCGATGCTTCCGAAGAATTTCCAGTTCTCATCAATTAACTTTCCCGTATTTAGTATTCCCTTGAGCCCTTTAATCTCATCTCCGCTGAGATCCTCATTCGGAATTTTCTCGCTCAGCAGATCTTCTTCCATTAAGCTCACAAGTTTTATCTGCTTTATAAATTCCTTTTCCTGAAAAGCCTCCCATTTGAAATCGGCAAGGCGCACGAGTCCTTTGGATGTAATGGCGTTAAGCGGACGGTTCACAAGAACTTTAATATTGTTTTCAACAGCAAACTCAAGTACAGTCTTTGTGCTGCCCGTCTGATTTTTGTTTTTGACAGCGCCGGCTTCTATCAGATTAAACGGAAGCTGTATGGTTTTGAAATTATGACCTGAGGATATTGACTCAGCGATCTGAAGAACTTTTTCAAGAGAAGTAAAATCATAATCCGACTGACGATGCGCAAAAGTGTTTGAGGAAATTCCGTATTCCCGGATTTTGCCTTCGCTTACTTTTTTCTCCAGAAACTCAAAAGCTTTTCTGATCCTGCCATAATAGATTTTTTCAGCTTCAGTTCGTTCAATGCCGTCCTTTTCAGCCCGGCCGAGATAATATTCCGGATTATGCAGAAGGTAAACATCTATATATTCAGTATTCAGTCTGTGAAGCTGACGATTGATCTGATCTTCAAGAAAGCCGGGACTGATGCAGTGCCATAAGCCGTCGGAATACTCAACTACTTCTTCAAAAGGTTCGCCTTCTTTTTTCAGCTTTGAGGCGAATTTATAATTCTGTCCCTGAATATAACCGCCTTTTGTAACTATGGTCAGTTCTTTTCTGCTGACTTTCTTTTGTGAGATCAGATCTCCGGTAACAATCCCGACAAGCTGTTCGCTTCTGCCGTCTGCATAATTAGCGGAAGTGTCAATAACATTAACGCCGTTTGTCAGTGCATAATACAAAGCATCGTAATGATCTTTGATGCTAACATCGATCCTGTAACATCCGAATCCTGCTTTTGAATAATTCATTCCTGATTTTTTTTTCAAATTAATCATATTAAAGTCATGTATAAAGTCCATTGAAAATTTACTGTCAGCGCCGGTTAGGGAGGGGCTTTGCAGCAGTATAATATGTTATTCAATGAAAATATAACTATACTAAATAATTTTATAACCATATTTAAAAACGATTTGGACGGACGTGAGAAGGAGTCTCAAAACCAGAAATATTTTTTACCACAAAGACTCAAAAGCACAAAGCACTCTGTTTACAAATCATCTCCTTAGTGTCTTCGAGTCTTCGTGGTAAAAAAATGTTTTGAGACAAGCTCTATAAAGGGGACGGCTTACCTCGCCGAAGGGATTGACTGATGTAAGGTATTTTAAGAATGAAATTTATGGACTGATTTGATTAATTTTACAGTAATCAAAATTACACAAGTGTTGAAATTTTTTTTAATATTAATGTTTTTTTCAATGGCTTCGAACCTGTTCTCTCAGACAACACTTTACATTTCCCCGAAGAAAGCAGACTGTACCGGACTTATCCATATGAAATGTCTTCAGATAAAATTTATCCCGGAGGAGAATTGGCAGAATTTTTCCGGAGAGATAGAAGGATTTGAATATGAGGAAGGTTATGAATATGAGATCACCGTTGATAAAACTGATGTTCCGGATCCTCCGGCTGATGCTCCTTCATTCAGATATGTATTTAAAAATCTGATTGAAAAGAAAATTCCGGTCGTGATCCTGCTGGTAGCAAACAGATATACTGAATGTGAAGATATCAAAATTTACAAATGTCTTCTTGCAAAGGAATCAACGGAAGACGAATGGAAGCCGCTTAATCAGGGAATAGAAGGATTTTCATACAGGGAAGGTTATGAATACGAGCTTGAAGCCGAAAAAAAACTTATGACTAAACCGGAAGAGCAGGGATATCTTTACAACTATGTCCTGAAGAAAATCATCAGTGAAAAACCGGTAATGGTAATTCCGGAAAAGGAAAGAAAGTTTTTGGATAATAATGAATTTACAGTAAGACGAATGCGTTCGGACAATAAATTAATTAAGGTGCGGGATGATAATTTCAAACTTTCATTTGACCTGCTGTTCAATTCCGTCAGAGGAAATGACGGCTGTAATGAAATTAACGGAAAAATTCAGATCATTGGAAAGGAATTCCGGTTCAGTGAATTTGTAAAAACGAGAATGTACTGTGAGAATTTAAAAACAGATAAACTTTTTCATGAACTTGCCGGCAAAGTCAGCAGGTATAAAATTTCCGGAGGATATCTCAGGCTTTATGAAGGTAAAAAACTCCTGATGGAATTCGAAACTTTTTGATATACTGACCCGATGTTTCCGGAATATTATGAAAATTTATTAATGATTCATTGATTTTCACGGCACCAATGACAATCTGAAAAATTTTTTAACCGCTAGACACAAAGTCAATAAGATTAATAATTATTAATTTGTTTTACTTTCTGTCTTTGTTACTTAACCATTACCGAATAATCATTACTGACCAAAACGTTTCGGTTAGTTAAATAAAGTTAATTATGAAAACAATTTTAAACTGATTTCCCGGGCGTTTTAAAACTTTCCCCGGATCTGATCAAATTAATATCTTAAAAACAAATCAAAGCTTTTCACTCTCATATGACACAGAATTTCACAGATACACACTTATACCCGAGAATCAAGCTTTTTATTTACAATATGATTTAGTTAGTTACCACATATTCAACCGTTTTGGACTTATGTGTGCCTTAACAGATTAAGATGCTGAATCACTGTTTTAATTTAATAAGATAAGTTTTATTTTAATACAATCTTAAACTTTAAGCAGCAAGAATATGAAACAGAGATGGTTTAAAAAAGCGGGATGGATTTATATTCCTGTTTCTGCCGCAGGAATTGTCCTGTATCTGATGACAATAGTTTTCTGCCTGACAGTTTTTATAGCAGTTGACAGGAACTCACATTCAAATTCTGACACGCTCTACGGTATCTTTCCTTATTTCGTTTCAGCTTTTACCGTTTTATTCTGGATAGCATCAAACAGTTCAGGTCAGGGTCGTGTGAAGGACATAATTTCCGAAAATCTTTTATCAAAAAATTAATCTTAATGGAATTCGATAAACTCTGGGATTACAATAAACCGGAAGAGACCGAGAAAAAATTCAGGGAGATACTTCCTGAAATAAAAAGCTCTGGAGACAAATCCGCCTACCTTCAGCTTCTGACTCAGATCGCAAGGACTCTCGGGCTTCAGAGAAAATTTGAGGAAGCTCATAAACTGCTGGACGAAACCGAACCGCAGCTTAATGATGATGATCCTGTTTCACAAATAAGATATATGCTTGAAAGAGGCAGGACTTTTAATTCGTCCGGGTTTACTGAAAAGGCGGAAAAACTTTTTTTGAAAGCTTATAAACTCGGATTAAGAGCTGGCATTTATAATTACGCAGTTGATGCAGCTCATATGATGGCAATTGTCAAATCCGGTGATCAGGCGCTCCGGTGGAATGAAACTGCAATGATGCTTGCCGAAAATTCTCAGATTCCGGAAGCAAAGCAATGGCTTGGTTCGCTTTACAACAATACCGGCTGGACTTATTTTGAGATGAAGGAATACGATAAAGCCCTTGAACTTTTTGAAAAATGCATGGAATGGCACTGGGAAAAAAATACAGGTCAGGGATATTTCATTGCAAGCTGGAGCGTGTCAAAAACTCTCCGGATGCTGGGAAGAGTTGATGAGGCGCTTTATATTCAGACCGAATTATTAAAAGAAATTGAAGCAGGCAAAGCGGAACAGGACGGATATGTCTATGAAGAACTCGGGGAATGTTATTTTCTTAAAGGCAATGATGAAGAAGCGAAAAAAAACTTTGCTGCCGCATACGATATGCTTTCGCAGGACATCTGGTTTGCAGAGAATGAAAAAGAAAGGCTTCAGCGGTTGAAAGAACTCGGAGGAAGATAGCAATTGAGATTCGGACACATAGAAATATTTGCCGAAGATCCGCTTAAGTCAAAAGATTTTTATGAAAAGATTCTTGGCTTTGAGTTAATTGAAATTCAGCAAGATAAATATGTGTGGATGAAATATTCCGGAATGGAATTTCTTCTCCGTCCCGGAATGAATGATCTGAAAGTGAGTCAGTACAAAGATTCAAATACCGGAATTGTTTTATATACGGATGATCTTGAAAAAAGCAGAAACGAACTGATTTCCAGGGGACTAATATTCAGAGGAACGGACGGTTCGGATGAATGTCTGACTTTTACCGACCCGGACGGAAACTGGTTTCAGCTTACTGATCCTGATCATTTTTAAAAATATTTTGAATAACTTTAATTTATAAATTATGAGCAGTACAGTATCGGCAGAAGAAAAACAGAAAATTGAAAGCGATTTAAAAGACATCGAACAGAAGATTGAAGAAATGAGAAAGAAAAAGATTGAGCTTAATTCAAAACTTGCGGCAATGGATGTAAAAGACTATACGCTAAAGGACAGAGACGGAAAAGATGTAAAGCTTTCGGAAATGTTCGGTGAAAAAGATCATCTGATACTCATTCACAATATGGGCAAAGGATGTCCGTACTGTACAATGTGGGCTGACGGTTTCAAGGACACATATAAGGAGATAGAAAAGAAGGCTTCATTTGTGCTTGTAAGTCCTGACAAGCCGGAAGTTCATAAAGAGTTCGCCGAATCGCACGGATGGAATTACAGAACTTACTCAGCAAACGGAACGGATTTTATTTTTGACATGGGATATGATTTCATAAAGGACGGCAAGCATAATTACTGGCCCGGTGTATCCGTTTTTCATAAGGATGAAAAGGGAAATATTAAAAGAGTCGCGAAAGATTATTTCGGTCCAGGAGATTTTTACTGTAATATCTGGCATTTTTTAGATCTGCTTCCGACTGAAAATATTACAATGGAGTCCTGAACGGTGAATTGTGAATGGCAGGAGAAAATTGTAATTATAAATTATAGTTAAAATCAACTGAAGATGGGAAACAATACTTCTCAAAAATTTGCACAGCAGTATGAGATGGTTACAGAATGGGTAAACTGGCTTCTGAAAGATCTTACAGATGATGATCTCAGGACTGAACTTGCACCCGGAAAGAATCACGGAATCTGGATACTCGGCCATCTGATTGCAAGCGATGATGATTTTTCACTGTTCATGGGAACAGGCGATCCGGTCTATCCTGAAATTCAGGAATTGTTCGGACAGGGAAGCAAGCTTCAGCCGCCGGATAAATATCCTGATGCGAAATGTCTCAGGGAGAAATGGGATAGTATCTGTGAAAAGAACAGAAAGATTTATTCGGAACTTAAGGACGAGGATTTTGACATGCCGCATGCAATGGTCAAAAATTATGACACGGATTACTTTAAGACAAAAGCCAGAGTGATAATGGCATGGCAGATTCATCAGGCATATCATACCGGGCAGCTTGCATTGATTGCTTCGCTTTGCGGAAAAAGCAGATATTAAATCTGCACCGGAGTTATGATTTTTTGAAAGAATCTGAATAAGCCCGGATTTTCATTGGAATATTTTTTTACCTCAAGACTCAAAGGGTTTTAGGGAAAATTGAATTGTAAGAAAATATTCTTTGAGATATTTGCACAAGTACTTTGTGCTTAAATACCATTTTAAATTCTATTAACAATTTTGGATAAGACAAATACAGGACATTATTGAATTCAAAAGAATATATCAGGCGCTGGAGATCTTATCTGAAGAATCCTGTATCCGGAGTTGAGTTTTTCGTAACACTGCTGCTTCTTGTCATCACTGTCTTTTCTTTCAGCAGATACCTGCTGTTCAATGAAGCAAGGCACGGCGCTGTTTTGGATGACCCTGTGCTTAAACATTTCAATGCGGTTGACCTGAATCCGGTATTGTTTTTTGCGATTTATTCTTCTCTTATAATCGGACTTGTTTCTTTCAGCTTTTCGCCTAACCGGCTGTTGCTTGCATTTCAGACATATACGCTGATGGTGATATTCAGAATGACGGCAATGTATCTTGTTCCGCTTGATCCTCCTCCCGGATGCATAGACCTTGATGATCCGGTTGTATTTATACTTGGTACGGGTCAGAAAATAATCAAAGATCTTTTCTTTTCAGGACATACTTCGACTGCATTCATGCTTTTTCAGATTGCAAGAAATAAATTTCTCAAAGGATATTTTCTGATAGCAACGATCACAGTCGGTTTGTGCGTGATACTTCAGAAGGCACATTATACAATAGACGTATTTGCAGGTTTAATATTCTCTTACACTTCCTATCAGATTGTAAAATCTTTTCACAGAAAATTCAAAAACGATTTAAGACATTTATAAAGTAACTGATGCTGTTCATCCGTTCCCAATCCGGAGATTGGGAACGGGGAGTTTAAAATTAAACAATAAATTTATGAGTAAAAGAATTAACATCTCAACCGGCGTTAAGTGGGAAGACATCGTCGGATACAGCAGGGCTGTAAAAATCGGAAACATCATTGCAGTATCAGGAACCACAGCAATTGTTGACGGCAAAGTGATAGGAGAGAATGATTATTATGTTCAGACCAAAACCATACTCGAAAAGATCAGAACTGCATTAATTGAAGCAGGCGCGGATATGAAAGATGTAATAAGGACAAGAATATATGTTAAGGACATATCGAACTGGGAAGCAGTCGGAAAAGCACACTGCGAATTTTTCGGAAATATAAGACCTGCGTCTACAATGGTGGAAATAAGCGCACTTGTTGATGAAAAAATGCTTGTGGAGATTGATGCTGATGCATATGCGGACTGATGTTAAATGACAGCATATAAACAACTTTAACAGATCCGAACCGTACTTTTCGGAGAAATAATTTTTTAAGGGCTATGTAATTTATAACTTGATAATATTTAATATAAATAATAGTTTTACCCACATCAATTAACACACCTTATAAAATTCTTCTAAGGATATATTGAAGTTATAATTAATTCAGCATTTACATTTAATAAACAAACAATAAACACAAATTAAAACTTACCCTCAGGTTTCCTCCACTCCGGAAAGGATCAAGAAAATGGATACAAAAAATAACACAAAACCTTCAGTCTCTTTTGCAGATTCAAAGAACGTGACTGATTTAAAAACAAAGAAAGTTGCTGAATTAATGCAGCTTGCAAAACAGCTTGAAGTAGCGGGTTACAGCGACCTTAAGAAACAGGAACTGATTTTCAAGATTATTGAAGCGCAGGCAAAAAAGGACGGATTTGCTTATGCAGTAGGCGTTCTGGAAGTGCTTCCTGACGGATACGGCTTTCTCAGATCTGTTGACTATAATTATCTTCCTTCCCCTGACGACATTTATGTGTCACCTTCACAGATAAAGAAATTTTTACTCAGGACAGGCGACACTGTAAGCGGTCAGGTCAGACCTCCGAAAGAAGGAGAAAGATTCTTTGCTTTGCTGAAAGTGGAAGCGGTGAACTTTGAAAACCCAGATACGATCAGAGACAGAATTTTATTTGACAACCTTACGCCACTTTATCCGCACGAAAAATTCACGCTTGAAACAGCTCCCGGTGAATACGGAATGAGAATAATGGATATGTTTACTCCGGTGGGCAAAGGACAAAGAGGGCTCATAGTTTCTCCGCCGAAAAGCGGTAAGACAATACTGCTTCAGACAATGGCTAACAGCATTACAAGAAACCATCCTGAAGTTCATTTAATAGTTCTGCTGATAGATGAAAGACCTGAAGAAGTCACGGACATGGAAAGGAATGTTAACGCTGAAGTAATCAGTTCGACTTTCGATGAACCGCCTGAAAGACACGTTCAGGTTTCTGAAATAGTTCTGCAAAAAGCAAAGCGTCTTGTCGAAGCTAAGAAGGATGTCGTAATCCTTCTCGACAGCATTACAAGGCTTGCAAGAGCTCATAATACTGTAATCCCTCACAGCGGAAAAATTCTTTCCGGAGGTGTTGACGCAAATGCGCTTCATAAGCCGAAAAGATTCTTCGGAGCAGCAAGAAACATTGATGAAGGCGGAAGTCTTACGATCATTGCAACTGCGCTAATCGAAACAGGCAGCAGAATGGACGAGGTTATCTTTGAGGAATTTAAGGGAACAGGCAACTCTGAAATTGTACTGGACAGAAGAATCTCGGACAGAAGAATTTTCCCTGCGATAGATCTTAACAGATCCGGTACCAGAAAAGAAGAACTGCTTTTAACAAACGAAATTCTTACGAGGGTCTGGCTTCTCAGAAAGTTGCTTTCAGATTATAATCCGATCGAAGCCATGGAATTCCTCCTTGACAAAATGAGAGGCACAAAATCCAACAAGGAATTCCTCGCATCAATGAATTCATAGTATTATTTTGACTTTATATTAAACTTCATGAAGAAAGTAATACTTATTAATTCAATTGCCGAAGATGTCAGAATAGCGATCACGGAAGACGGAAAGCTTGCCGAATTTTTTCTGGATACTCCCGATAAGGAAAAGAATGTCGGTGATATCTATCTCGGAAAAGTCGGAAAGGTAATTCCGGGTATCAGAGCTGCTTTTATTGATCTCGGTTTTCAGCAGGATGCTTTCCTGCATTTTTCAGACATAGGAAGCACGCTCGATGATTATTCAGCAATTATAGGGGACGACTCGGACATTGAGGAAGATGATGAAGATGAAGAAGAACCTCAGACAAATTTCGTTTCTCAGAAAGATTCCTATCACAAACTGCCCAACCTCGAAAGAGGACAGGACATAATCGTTCAGATAACAAAAGAGCCCGTCGGTAACAAGGGCTTCAGAGTAACTTCAAAAGTTTCAATCCCGGGAAGATATCTTGTACTGATACCTTTCGAAAAAAAGATCGGCTTATCAAAAAAGATTTACAATCCGAAGGAAAAAAGACGACTCCGAAGTATTGTCAAGTCAACCCTGCCTAAAGGATTCGGAATTATCATAAGAACTGTTGCAGCAGGACAGGACGATAATCTCATACTTGATGACCTGAACACTCTTATACAGACCTGGAATGACATTCAGTCAAAATTGAAAACAATTAAAGCGCCGCTGATACTTCATAAAGATGTTTCGACAACATCTTCCGTTATCAGAGACCTGTTTAAGGAAGACATTTCAAAGATAATAGTAGATTCGAAAAAGATATTTAAAGACATAAAATTATATGTAGATGAAACCTCTCCTGAATTTTCCAGCAAGCTGGAATTGTATAACGGAGATCAGCCGTTGTTTGATGTTTACAATATTGAAAAGCAGATAGAAGAATCCATTCAGAGAAAAGTATGGCTGAAAAACGGCGGATACATCATCATCGAGCCGACTGAAGCGATGACTGTCGTGGATGTGAACAGCGGAAAATACGCAAGACACAGGGATCAGGAAATAAATTCTCTTAACACAAACCTTGAATCAGCAAAAGAGATCGTAAGGCAGATCAGATTAAGGGACATTGGAGGCATAATCGTAATTGACTTCATTGATCTATATGACGAGAAGAACAGACGCCGGCTTTATGAGGACATAAAAAGGGAATTCAAAAACGACAGGGCAAAATCAACAATACTGCCTGTGAGCGAATTCGGACTCGTAGAGATCACAAGGCAGAGAATAAGACAAAATATAATTCATACAGTCTCGGATATATGTCCTATGTGCAGCGGTTCAGGACACATACAATCCAAATCAACTTTCCTGAACAGGATCGAAAGATGGATCACAAGATACAAGGGGGGAAACAACGGAATGAGTCTCACTCTCACCGTAAATCCATATATAAAACATTATCTCAGCGAGGGGTTCATCAGCAAATTCACACAGCTTCGTTTTAAATATTTTCTGTTCATAAAACTTGAGGAAGACGAAAAACTGTCTCTTAACGAATTCAAATTCTATTCAAAAAAACTCGGCAAAGATATAACCGCCGAATTCGACAACTGACTTTATTCAATACTCCGAAAATTTTTAAACACAGAGGAACTGAGACACAAAGATTTCTTTATTTTTGAATGAATATTTACTTAATTTAAATGAACAAATTTGATTTATCTCTGTGCCTCTGTGAAACTGCGTTGATAACTTATTCAAATATTTCGACAATTAACCTTTTTCATTTATCCCCATTAAATATTCCCATGAATAGATCCCGGTATTGTGCTTGTCCTTCCAGGTAATCTGTATCGCATAATTCCCTACTTTATCAATTTTCTCAATTTCATAAAATCCTGCCGGCTTAAAGACATTCTTTATCGGAATGTATGAACTGAACAGCACGGTCTCTCCCTGACAGCTTACGCAGGGACATTTTTCTCTTAGCGTTTCCATTGTAATTTCCGTTACGTTATCATTATCCCAGGTTATTTGAAGCAAATTGCTATCCGTTTTTTTGATCTTTTTCGGCTGAATCATTTTTAATTTTTTTTATTAATAAATTTGCTGTCTAAACAATATCATTGCTCTCTGCAATTATTTCCCCGCTATACTTACTCCCGGTTTGTATTTCTTTCACATTGTAATAAATCAGCAGCGCATTTCCAAGCAGAAGAATTCCGGCTATTAAGAAAATATATCTCAGTTCAATCTCATAAAGCAAAAGAGTGCAGAGCAGCGGACCGAGCAGATTTCCCAGCAATGTAAAGCTTGATGCTATTCCCATTATGCCGCTTTTTCTGTCGTCTTCAATATTCTTGTTAATGTATGAATATAAAACCGGTATGATACCCCCGATGCACAGTCCGAGAAATGCCCGTACAGGAAAGAGCAAATAGGGATTTGTAATAAACGTATGAACCATATAAGCCAGACCGGCTCCGAGAATAGCTATAGTTATATTCTTTTTAAAACTTTTTGTGTCATTTCTCCTTCCCCACCAGGGCGAAGAAATTACGCTGAAGATCCCGAGTGTTCCGAATATAGCGCCTGTCAGAGTGGAAATATATTCCGTGCCTTTCGTCATTGATTCTACGAACAGCGCAAAAACCGGCTGTGCGACAGTGATAGAGATCTGTATGGATGTTATTGAAAGCATTACAATAAGTATATTTGACCTTCCGAAAACATAATTATAATTCTGAAAGACAGTGTATAATTTTTTGGCATCGTCCGATGCGGGCTCTCTGACATTAAAAATTACAAGCATTCCGCTTATGAAACAGATAGCGGAAGTGATAAAAAAAACTGTCCTGTAAGAAGTCATATCAGCAATGAATCCTCCGATGAAAGGACCTATTACAGTTCCGGATGAAATGGATGTCTGCAGTATCCCTATAGAATATCCTGATCTTTCCTTCGGCGTGCTTGCCGAAACAAGCGCAAGAGAAGCTGCGATGAATCCGCTGATTGCTCCCTGCACCATTCTGAATGCAAAAAGCTGCCAGACATTTGCTGAAAGTCCAATCAGGAACTGCGACACGGCAAGACCGAATATCGCCCTGAGCACCATTGTCTTTTTACCGAATCTGTCTCCGAGAACTCCCCACACAGGTGTCAGAAGAAACGACAATATAAACGGTCCGCTGAAAACTATTCCGCTCCAGTGCTCGAGTTCGTCAGGATTTGTAACTCCGAGCTCCCTGATATAGAACGGCAGGAACGGCACGACCATGCTCATCCCGACCATTGCAACGAACTGCGCAGTCCATATACTGTATAAATTCTTTTTCCAGACTTCCAAACTATACTTTTATAATCTGAAATTAATAATGATATGTCAGTTATTAAATGTAAAAAGGAAAGAGACCGTCTCCTGAATGTGATTGCCTTCCAAAAAAATTTTGAGTGTGTAATTTTTATTTGTTTTAATGTTAACCGCTTCGGAATTGAGAACAGGAAATTGCTTCTAAATTCACAATTGACACGAGAATCTAAATGTATTTTAATACAATTGGTTTAAATTCTTGTAATTTGTATCGGAAAATTATTTTCATATTTAAAGCAGTCAAATTAATTAATTTTAATATAAACGTTTTGGACGGATATCAAAAGATTGACATCCGTCCAAAACGTTTCTA
>JAFDZQ010000030.1 GCA_018266895.1 Bacteroidota bacterium | reverse complement strand
TTCGCGACGGAATTCAAAGGGTTTACATGCAGTTAGAAACATTCATTAATTTATGTTTTAAAAATAATAAAACAGTTTGGATGTTTCCGGCTGGAAAGCAGAATATTGCTAGTTAAAACATATAAGTTTATTGAAGGGGTAAGTCATTATGCAGTTATGTTAAAATATAAATATAATCTTGTGAGAAAAGTTAATGAAGGTAAATTTCTAATATATCAAGCGTTCATCCGCGCATCCGGCAATGCTGACGCTTTCAAGAAATTTACCCACGAAGCCTGTCGTGTTAACTTTAATGAAAATTTAAAACTATTTGCTTACATAATAAACAAAAAATCACAGCTGATAATTGACGACGTTAAAGCAATTTTGTATTTAGTTCTTTTGTTTTAAATTATAAGATTATAAAATAATCCCGGACATTTTCATGTACGCTTTTGAAACAGGTAAATATAACCGGCTTTTAAATTCTTGAATTTAAAGAGATATTTGTTCATGCTAATTCCTATCATATTGTATTTTACTGTCACAGCTTTTGGATTTTATCTGGTTTGCAGGCAGTTGCTTAAACCAACGGATAAAACGTTAAATGATATTCTACCTTTCAAATTATTTTAAGGACTTAATTGTCTTTTACACGCTCTTTTTAATTTAAAAAATAATCTATGAAATATTATTTATTGTTGCTTGGACTGATAATCGTTGCTTTAATAATAGATGCCATTTCTATGATTTTCAGTTTTGGCTTTAAAGAATATATTGAATATTTAAAGGGCAAGAGGAAGTTTTAAATTTAGTAATGTTCTCACAGCACCTTTATCTCCGGTTCCGCCTTCTTAAACTTTGTATTTGAGAAAGTTGTAATTTCCCTCTGCCTGACGAAATTTATTTCGAAATTCCATGTCTTATACGTTTGAAATACTTTATATCAGTGTTTATTATTTATCTTATCTTATCTTATCTTATCTTTTAAATCATTATACAACTCCGGATTTAAAGAAACTGCCTTTTCAAAATCTATAACTGAGGCTTGTTCTGCATTCATAAATTTTAAAAAGTTTTAATTAGTAATTATTTTTAAATTTTCCCCTTACTCACAGATTTAAAAGATTTAAATGGTTATGTTATAAATTTATGTATAATAAAAATTCCAAGTCCAACTATTCCTCCAACTAATGTACCATTTATTCTAATAAACTGAAGATCTTTTCCGATTTGAATTTCCAGCTCCTGAGATATTTCTTCTTTGTCCCACTTTTCAATTTTATCGGTTATGACTGAACATATTTTTTTGGAGTTGGCACTAATAAATTTTACTGCAAATTCTAATATGTAAAAGTTAATTTTTTCCCGGATTTCTTCATTTTCCTGCAAATTTTCCGAAAATCTTTTTATTGCTTTATCTATAAGATTCAATATTTCAGAATTATCAGAATTTATATCATCGTTTAATTTATTGCTCAGATTTTCTATAAAAGAGGCAATGAATTTTGTTAACTCTTTATTTTCAATTATGTTGTTTTTATAATCTTCAATTTTTTTTATCAGTTTTTTATCATCCGAAAGATCCTTTATTAACTTTGCTATTTTTTCATTTAGCTCAATTCGGAACTTATTGTCTCTGTTTAATTCAAAGTCTTCAATAAAATCATGTATATTCGATATAATTTTTTTATAAATTTTATCGTCAATTAATCCAAATGTCCACCATGGTGTCTGTTCCTGTACTTTTTCTTTGATTACATTTTTATTTTTGTTGATAATATTCTTTACCTCACCAATTACAATTTTTATCCATTTTTCGTGCTGATTGTTTTCTGTTAATAACTCCAGAATGTTTTGAAGTAATTTTGAAAATTTTATACTCTTGAGGTTTTCCTTAAGGTTTTTTATTAAAAACTCCTTAATATCATTATTTTGTAATATTATGAAGATTTCGGGTATGAATGATTTAATATATCCCAATATCATTTTCCTGTTGGATTCTTTTGCCATCCACACTGCAACAGACTTAGACGGATTTGAAGATTGAATCTTCTCCTTAATAACTTTTTCTGTGAGAAAATGCATTTCTATAAAACCCGCCAATGATTTTCCTATATTGTTTTTGTTTTGAGGTATAATTGCAGTATGCGGAATTGGCAGACCAAATGGGTGCTTGAATAATGCTACAACTGCAAACCAGTCAGCTAAAGCTCCTACCATTGCTGCTTCAGAAAATGCTTTCAAAAAAGATAAAGCCGGAATGCCGGTTTCATAAATACTCGTTATAATAAAGATAATGAACATCATAACGAAAAGCATTGTAGCCAGAAGCTTCATTTTTTTTAAAGCAATAATTTTGTCACTGTTCAGGACAGCATTGCCAGTATTCAACAAATTTTCTTCCTTTAATAAATTCATTTCAAATATTTTATAAAATTTAAATTGTAAACTTATTTAAAAATATAAATCATTTATATACTCATTGCTGCAATTTCTCTATGTATATTATTACGATTTTGAGAATTAAGGCATCAAATTAAATCAAAAATGTTTTCTGTTATCTACCGATTTCCATAATGGTTCACACAGATTTTGTTTATATAATTTATATACTTATACAAATAATATAAATGAATAAGCAAATGGTGGTATAATATCTTTGAAGAAGTGGATTCTATTTGTAAGATCTTAAATGCCTCACCGAATACATAAAAAAAAGCTGAAAAGAAAACTCTCTTTTCAGCTTTTGAATATATGAATCTGAATTATCACTGACCTGCTCTGCCGTAATTATCGTATGAATTATTTAAGTTTTGTGTTTGCCTGTCAGTTTTCTTTTTGTTGTGAATATTATATTTCATGTTAAGCAGGTCTTTTTCTTTTCTTTTGAGATCCTGAATTCTTAAATCTTCCGCTTTTTTCAATTGCAAAAGTCCTTTTGAATTTTCATACTTTTGTCTTTCCGCATCAGTTTTGAACACAGGTCTTCTGTCAGTCTCCTGAATGTTTACCGAAGGTTCAGCTCCCGGAGGTGCAGCTGCAGTAATTCCGACATTATTATCCACTATTGATACATCGGATGCATCCGTAAAATTATCTCCGTTTACATCCTCATTTACATATCCCGTTATACTGTTGAAAGCTCCGTTGTCAACGCTGCTGAGATCCGAGCCGTCTATAATATCGTCGTTATTAATATCCCCGCTGAACATCCCGCGGTAAAACGGTGACGTGCTTACAATTGCCTGATTGTTTCCGTATGCCTGCCCGTCCGGCTGAATGAAGTTGTAATTTGAAAAAGCAGCACCTCTTGTGAATGCCTGTGAAACTGCGCTCCATGTGATAATGCAGTTTCTGTGTTTCACAACTCTGTAATAATTCCCGTTCAGAGCTTTGTCAAAAACTAGTGTATTGGAAACAGCATTTGAACCCATTGTTACTTTTGCCGAATCAACAATGATGTTAGGAAAATCTGACCTGTGCAGATATACTCTTATAGTATCTAAAAGGCTCCAGTAGGGATTGGACGGGATGAACATTCCCTCTGATAATATGCCGACAGTCGAAACTGTTTGTGCCGGAAGATTCTGTATGCACACATTATCTAAATAAAGATTATTGCCATATCCGCTTTTGGCTTTTAATCTGATCTTGTTTGTACCTGCCGGTAAAGCGTAAATTTTTGACCTCCATTCTGAAGAAACAGGTACGTAAGAAGATGATGTTGCAGGTGCTGTGTTCAGCTCACCTGAGCCGTCAGTTTTTCCGAGTAAAGTCGCCAATATCGTATAAGAAGCACCGAAGTCAGATGATGTTTCTACCAGCAAAGTATCAGGACCTAAACTTACATAAGGAGCGTAAGCTTCATCAAATGTAAGATAAGCACCTGCTGATGTAGTTGTAAAATTATTTGAAATAAGAGACTGATTGATCGGCAATGTAGGACCTGCGTTAAAAAAATTAAATCTTGCCGAACCTGAACCTGTTCCGTAAGCGCTTACAGTGCTTCTTGACCAGTAATTTGTACCCGAGAATTCCTCAAAGAAATCACCCGGAGGGAAATTTGTACTTGTAAAATCCTCACACGGTGCCGGACCCAGGCTATTATTCACAGTTATTAATACTGTTCTTTTATGTACCGGTGTTCCATTTGGTCCTGAACCTGTTACTGTTACTGTATAAGCTCCGAGCGGGGTTACGATTCCGACAGTTCTTACTCTCATAGTTGCCGAAGCAGGGAAAGAAGAGACAGTACTTCCTTCCGGAAAATCAGCCACAATGCTGCCTGTCGCAGGTACGGGTGATATTGCTGTAGTAAATGTAACTGTATTTGCATAAGACTTTACAGATGGTACGGTTACGTCAATATTCTTAAAGCTGTTTGTCTGATGAACTGTGCCTGATGCCGGATTAACAAGCATTGCAAAATCCGGATAATAAGCTGTATAACTTCCGAATGTTCCTGCTCTCATGTCTGTCCATGCCATCATAGAAGTTACAGGGTTTGAAGAGATAGCGTCATAATCTCCCTGATATCTCGGAGTCCCGCCGCCGCCGCAGGTCGTACAGTTGATCGTTGCCGCTGCAGTTGTAATCCTCTGATTCGGAGCCCAGGTAACACCGCCGTCATCTGAATATGAAGCATAAACATGCATAGTGGTATTTGTTGCATCAAGTCTTGTATCAAACCATTTACAGTAAAGTCTTCCTGTAGTCTTGTCACACCAGATTGCCGGAAAAAACTGATCGGACAGATCCGGACTTGCATTGTCATTTACTAAAATTGCAGAAGAGAATGTCAGTCCCTGATCTGTAGAATATCTGCAGTAGATATTGGGTTTGTTGCCGTCTCCTGCAGGACTGTTTGCTGCATAAACTAAATATAATCTTCCTCTGTAAGTACCGTAACTGTTATCAGCTGAGATCATAGGATAAGGTCTTGTCCTCATATTCTGAACGGAATGTCTTCCTCCTACATTGGTTCCTACATATCCGGCATAATTCTGACTCGATCTTAAAGCAAAATTAGTGCCTCCGGTCGTCGAACGGTAAAAATTATAAGTAACAGCAAATGCAGATGCTCCCGTATTTGTAACAATATACACAGAGCCACCCGATGTAGCACCGTTTGGTCCAATGCATACCATCATTCCCGGATATGTGTTAGCCAGAGTATCGGCATTTGTAAAAGTAACTCCGTTATCCGTGCTTCTTCTTACATTTGATAATGTGCCGTTGGGAGTCATAACCGTGTAAATATAATTTTTATTAGGTCCGTTTGTCTGATCGGCAGCCATCCAGTTTTTGTCTACACCGTTATTTCCTACGACACCCGATCCGAAGGAAACTCCCCCGTTCACGGATTTAATAAATCTGGTTCCTGTAATTCCCCCGATCATGTTTTCATAAAAAAGATTTCCGAGACTGTCAAAAGCAGTTACCGGATCGCCGTAAACAGTGACTCCGAAACTCGGACTGAAAGTTGCAGACCAGTTGTATCCGTCAGTTACATAATGAGCGCCGTTAGTATTGTAAGCCACAAAGCAGTTCAGGGGATTTGTGGGATTCATTGACAAATGAGGCTCTCCGAAATCAGTCCCTATATTAAAATTATCATATCCGCTGGCATCAGTAATAACTGCGTTTACTGTCTGAGGATTGATTGCATCCCAGAACTCAGCAGGAATCCTGTCTAAATTCGGATCATCAAATTGCGAATAAGAATTCCCAATAAAGAAAAAGCTTAAAATCAAAGCAAAGAGAATTTTTTTCATTGTTTTCCTTTCGTTATAGTCCCTGTTAAGGAGTTATTTTAATAATTTCATTAAAAGAATTATTTTCAGCAATAGAAACATCACTTACATCTACAAAACTGTCACCGGTAAGATCCGAAATAACATAACCTGTCAAACCGCTGAAACTGCCATTGTCAGCAATACTTATATCCGCTGCATCGACGTTTCCGTCCTGATCAATGTCACCGCTGAAAGTACAGTATTTTCCGTTGATCAATTTCAGATTATTGCCGTATGCCTGAGATAAAGAAGAAGAAAGGTCGTAATTCATCGTTCCTCCGAACGTATATGCCTGCCCTCCGTTTTTACTCCATGTCTCAATACTGTTCCTGTGTTTTATCACATAATAATAATTTCCCGAAGCCGTATTTTTAAATACAAAACTGCCGGTAAAAGTAAGTGAGTCTATTGTACTTTTTGCTGAATCTGTAATTGCATAAGGTGAAGTTGTATTTCTGAGATACAATGTAACAGTATCTTTCATGTTAAGTAAATTTAAAGATGTATTGTAAAAGCCTTCGTTGACTGTTTTAAAATTCACGGTTGAATTTACACTGCTGAGATATGTCGTATAATTTGTCAGTTTAATATCATCAACATACCATCCGTCCGCAACAATATTTGCATCCGAAGTTAATCTGAATCTTATTTTAAGCTGCGAAGATGAATTTGCATAAGATGTAATATCTAAATTCTGCTGAATCCATGCTGACTGAGTTCCGTTGTATGAACTGACAGTCTGCCATGTAGTCCCGTTGTTGCTCGATACTTCGACATAACAAAAATCATATCCTGCTTCAGTGCTGTATTTGTGCCAGAAGCTTAAGAAAGTCACAGGGGAACTGCTGACGTTTAAAGGAAGATTAAGCGTCATTGAATTTGTCGAGTTATCTGTATAATTCCCTGAAGGACTGTCAGTAAATGAATTCAAGGGAGTATGAGACTGTAAAGAAGTAACAGCCCAGCTTAAATTAGTTGTCCATTTGCTGAATCCGTTCTCTGCACTGTCTGCTAATGCTGCGCTTCCGTTTCCTGTCAGTATGTATTTTGTCTCTGTATAAACAACGTCTGAATCATTCTGTTTGAATTTTATTACAACCGGCACTGCTGAATTGTTCGGCAATGCTGATGAAATTGTAAATCCGAATGTTGCACTGTCACCCGAGAATGAATTCAGTGAAGGAAAATTATAAAAAGTTATAGGAACATTAAGGTAATATGATCCTGAAGTACATTCAATCTTTACATTCTGCGCAGTCTGAAGTCCTTTGTTTTTAAATTTTATTTTTAATGTTCCGGATTCGCCTGCCGAATAAATAGTTTTATTTAATGCAGTTGAAACGGGATAAACATAAGCTCCTCCTATCATTGCAAAATACTGGTTTGTAAAAAGCATGCTTTGTGCAAGCGGAATAATTTCCGCCTGTGTCGGCCAGAAACCTGTTGTTCCTATTTCAGGAGTCATAGCTATTATCCTGTGCGGAGAATGAACCGAATCGTTGTAATACCAGTCATCTGCCCCGCCTCTGACTTTATATCCTACTGTCTGTGAAGGCGTACCTGTGGTAAAGTGATTGTATATTGTCATGTCCGCGAGATATTCATTGAACTTTGAATCATCGGGAGTAGGAATCGGATCCTGCCAGGACCATGGTTTTATCAGATAGTTTCCGTAAGTATGCGAACCTAGTATTGCTGAAAAGTTTCTTGAATTTACAAATTTCATTGCAGCCCTTGTTTCAGGCTCTGAAAAAGGAGAAGTTCCTCTGTATGTATCGCTGGATGCTACAGTACTCGAACCGTTGTTTGAAGAATTCCAGTACTGATATATTCCGTAATTTCTGTTAAGGTCGACTCCATAACTTGATCCGTTATTTTTTCTGTTCTTTCTCCATTGTCCGCCTCCTGAAGGATTTGTTGTTTCGTTGTAAACATACCCGTCTGGATTCAGGACGAGAGTAAAATACAATTCCCTGTTCTTAAGAATATAAGTTGCAACAGGATCAATATTGTAATTCTCAAACAGCCAGTACATAAAATAAATATTCTGCTCCATGCTTTCAGGTTCTCTTGCATGTATCAGGGAATGGAACCAGATTTCAGGTCTTCCGGAAGGAGCATTAGGGCTGTTGGAAACTCTCACAGTCCATATTTTTCTGTTTTCAACGGTTGAGTCAATTGCGAATTTTGCCGATATAAGTCCGGGATATTCTAATCTCATAGAATCTAATTTGGCAGTGACCTGACTGTAAGTGAGAAAACCTCCCATTGATCCGTAAATAGAATGGCTGACATTATCGGTTGCAATTGAATTTTCTATAGCCCTGCGGATTTCAGAGGCATTCATTTTAGGAAGCGCATCATAATATTTTTTCCAGTCGCTGATAGTTATCTGATATGACAAACCGCTTTTTTTAACCGACTCAATTTCATTTTGGGAAAGCCATGTTTCAATGAAATCTTTTTTCCTTAATGCATGATCTATGTGAAGACCGGCTGTTCCGAGTCTTTCAAAGTCCGAACTGTTATTGATATAAATTCTGACCTTTGAATATTTTTCCGGAGTGTCAGTCTGGGAGAATGTTCTGTTTGAATAGCCTGTAAAAAGTAATAATACTGAAATGAAGAAAAAAATGAGTAAGTTTCTCATCATAATTAATTAAAATTTATAAAAAGGAGTGTTCTTCCGGAAGGCAATATTTGCTTTCTGCAAGTTACATTTTTTTAAATAAAAAAAAGACTGAAAAGATTTTTCTCTTCAGTCTTTTATTTAAATATTTACCTGTTAAAAAATATCTTAATTATAGATTAAATAAATTTTCTTTTCTGAAATAAGATATTTCAAAATTACTTTTTTAAATCATTATTTTTAGCCGGGTTCTCTTTTCCGATATTATTATCCTTGTTAATAATCTCTTTTTTCCCCGTTTCGTAATTCTTTCCTTCTGCGGGCTTCTTTGATACAGCATTATTAACATTTCCGTTCCTGGAATCTGATCGTTTGCTGATCACGACTGCTCCGGGAGGAGCTGCTACCTGTACACCAGAAAAGCTGTTATTATCAACTATCGAAACATCAGATACATCAACATAGTAATCGCCTGTAACATCCTCTGTAACATAACCGGTCAGCCCGTTAAATGATGCATTATCAACTAAGCTTACATCTGAAACGTCTATGATACCGTCCTGATTTAAATCTCCGTTGTAATTACAATATTTCGATCCGACTAGTTTAATGTTGCTGTTGTATGCCTGAGCTGCTGCAGTCGTAAAGTTATAAGTGAAAGGTGTACCTCTTGTATAAACTTCTCCTCCAGCTTTGCTCCATGTCTCAAGTAAATTTCTTCCTTTAACTACTATGTAATATGTCCCCGAAGGAGCGTTTGCAAAAGTTACGGTTGCGGTGTAAGTGACTGAATCAACTGTTGTCTTTCCTGAATCAACAATCGCATAAGGAGAATTAATATTTCTCAGATAAAATCTTGCAGTATCTTTTATGTTCAGCCTGTTGGTAAATACATTATGATATCCCTGTGTCGCAAAAGTTATTGCTGATGTGGAAGGCGGTATAACGCTGCTGGTTTTGCAGATATTATCCAGGTAAAGATTATTTCCGAAACCGCTTCTTGCTCTGAATTTCACTTTATTCGTGCCCACGGGCAGTGAATATTTTTTAGTCGCCCACTGAGCTGCAGTTGGTGTAAATATCGAACCGGATGCTGCTACAGTGTTCAGATTTCCTGAAGTATTGTTTCCCCACATTCTGATCAATGAAGTATAAGTAGTGCCGCCGTTTGTGGATGTCTGTATTTCAAGTGAATCTGTCGTTCCGTTCGTGTATGGCGCATAAGCATGATCAAATTTAAGGGAATCTCCTGCTACTGAACTGCCGAAAGTCAGTGATACCATAGACTGTACTGTTCCTGAAGATGCAGACCAGAAATCAAACTTTGCTGATCCGCTTCCTGCTCCGTAACCGCTGACAGCATTTCTCGTCCAGTAAAGTGTTCCGGTGTATTCCAGACTCCAGTTTGCGGGAACAAATGTTGCGGATGTAAAATCCTCGCACAATATCTGATCAATAATCTGAAATGAGTACAATGAAGTAGAGTCTGTGTTATGTGCAAGAGAGTTATCCTGTGCAAAAATTCTGTAATAAATATTATCTCCTATCACTACATCTGAATTCAGAGAATTAAAAGCAGCACTGAAACTGCTTCCGCCTCCGTTGATAAGTTTAAATTGTTTAACGGGTGTCGGTGTATTCTTATACCATTTTACCCATACTGAATCAAGTCCTAGATTGTCTGTTACAGTAGCTGAGACCGTCGAAGGCCAGTTCGGCTTTGGCTGATTACCGAGAGCAGTATGCACAATCACCGGTTTTGTAACATCCAACTGTGCAATGAATGAGTTAAGCACAGATGGCGCTCCGGCAGGTGAAACAGATGTCCTGTTAAGACTGTCTGTTGTTTTTATATAATATCTGTATGTTGCGGAAGCACCGTTTGCAGGTATATTAGCAGTCCAGTTATTTCCGCCGGAATTTGTCATCAGCAGACTGTCAGTTACCGTCAAGTTGTTTCTTGACCACAACAATTTAGTCAGCGAAGGATTAATACCTGAGCCGGATGGAGTTATTACACAGTTTACAGCATAGTTACCTGAAAGCTGCTCTGTATTTGGCAGCGGAATATGTGTAATGCCAGGACCTAAATCAATTGAAGTTGTCCATGCCTGAGAAATTCCTGTAACATCATCCATCCATATCGGCCAGATTTTACCATTGCCTGAAGTTATTCCTATATAATCGCCCATGTATCCAGTTGCAACTCCTGATACATTGATTGTTTTCGGCTGAAATCTGTGATCACTAACTAATACATCTGAGAAAGTAATGCCTCCGTCAATCGATCGTGACATATAAATTTCACTCGAATCCGATGCAGTATTTCTGTCATCATAATAAACAATGTTTACCCCGCCGGTTTCATCAACTCTAATTGCAGGGAAGAATTGATACTTCCCGTTATTCAGCGGATCCTGATTAACTCTTACACCTGCTGACCAGGTAACTCCACCGTCTGTTGATTTATGCAGCACTACATCCGGATCAGAACCTGCAGGAGCCAGATTTCTTTCTGAAGCAACTACATAAATCCATCCGTTTCTCGCACCGCCGCTTCTGTCAACATCTATTCTGGTGAAACCGTTTGTTCTTATGTTGTTTTTTGTAGGGAAAGTACCGCGGATACCGTTCATGTCATAAGCATTATTTGTAACCGTCCATGTAACTCCGCCGTTTACCGATTTGGCAAATCCTGCAAAATCCTCGACATTTGATGCGGATGTATTCGGTGCTGCCCATACAACATATACTTCACCGTTAGGTCCGACTCTTGCATCACATCCCTGTGAATAGTGACCTGCAACGGAAGTATTGATCTGTGCGGCAGCTGACCATGTTACACCGCTGTTTGTTGTGTAGGAAACTGCAATAGGAGGACTGCTGACTGAAAATAAAGACCAGACAACATAAGACCTTCCGTAAAAAGCACTGGACGGAGCGTCATCTGTTGTGGCAAAATTCTTATCCTGTGAACCTGTAGCTATTGTATAAGTGGAAGACCATGTCGCGCCGTTGTTTGTGGAATAATTTGCAAACATTCCGCTGGTGCTGTACCCGAGATGTGACATTATCATTACACCGTTTTTATCAATAGTCGGACCCGGATCTCCGCCGTGATTGCCAATCGGAGCGCCCTGCAATGTATCGCTTCCAAACCAGTTAACTCCTCCGTTTGTAGTAACATATACACCTTCACTGATGAAAAGAGTTCCTGTATTGTTAATGGCATTGGAAGAACCAAACATGATAAGAGGATTCAGGGGATGCCTGCATATTATGACCTCTGACTGATAACTCCCCGCTCTGGGTAATATTCTGAAATTCGGTGCAACTGCATAAACGCCATTCGGACTGCTTATGTATTTTGTGACTGAATTGGAATTGACATAATCATACTCCTGCGGAAGCGGAGCATTTGATATTACGTTTGGATCGTAAATTCCTGTTTGCTGAGGATCAAGACTCCATTTCTCGGGTTTGTTTATGGACTTTTGTCCCATAAACAGAAATATGCCGAGCACAGAAAAGAGGAACAAAGAAAAGACTTTCTTCATTTTAATTAAAATTTTGGTTTGATAAAAATTTTTAGGTAAATAAGATAAACAAAATTTTGTTCATATAAAATGTTCATTTTGAATATTGTATACATAACTTTCTGCATCCGTACAATACTTTTGAAATGAACTAATAATTATTAAAATCTGTATCTGAAGGCAAATATACATAAACGTTTAAATCTAACCCTGCCCTGCCCGCTTTAGTAGAGGCATGCCCTCCTTTAGACAGCTTGTCTCAAAACTCTCCTCTTTCCCAAACCCCCAGAATGTATGAAAGCAAAGACCTGAATATAAAATCTTTTAAGTATAATTCTTTGGGACTTGGAGACTTTGAGGTTTTTTCTTAGACCTGTTTTCGAACGGTTTGCCCGGCTAATTGAAATTATCTGTGTGAATTTTTGTCATCTAAAATAAAATACTTTGATCTGAAATAAAAAAAGACTGAAAAGATTTCTCTCTTCAGTCTTTTAATATTAATTTAAAAAGATTTTAGTGACTTCCGAACCCTGAGTTGCTTTTTGGTTTATCTTTATTTTCCATAACCCCGTCAGAAGGAATTCTCTTGCTGAAATTATATTTTTCATTGAGTAAGTCTTTTTGCTGTTTTTCCAAAGCAAGTTTTTCCTTTGCATCTGAATTCCATTTTTCTATCTTTTCCTTTGCTGACTCAAACTTCATTCTTTCTGAATCAGTTTTAAATTCAGGCGATATGTCAATTTCATTCGGATTAAATGACGGTGCTGCTCCCGGAGGTCCTACCATTGATACACCTACATTGTTATCCACTATAGATACATCTGATGCATCAACAAAATTATCACCGTTAACATCTTCCCTTACATATCCGGAAATCGAGGAAAATGCTCCGTTATCAGCAAGACTGAGATCTGATCCGTCTATGGTCTCATCCTGATTTATGTCACCGCTGTACATTCCATAGAAGGGCTGAGGATCAATTAGTTTTTCACTGTTCAGATAAGTCTGTGCCAGATTATTAATAAAATCTCTGCTAAAGGATGAACCTCTTACATAAGCAAATCCGCCGGCAGCACTCCAGGTTTTCATTGTATTTCTGTGTCTCAAGGCGAGGTAATAATTACCGTTAAGAGCTTTCGGGAAAACAGGACCGGATAAACATCCGCCTGCCAGTAAGTAAGAAACTGAAGAATCAACTGCTATGTTCGGAAAATCAGTTCTGTACAGATAAGCTCTGACAGTATCGGGTATTGCCTGCGGGAAAGGTGTGGCTCTGTAGAAACCTTCCGGTACGCAACAAATAGAATTAGTTACAGCCGGTGTGAGTGCCTGAATACATATGTTATCTAAATATAGATTATTCCCGAAACCGCTTTTAGCTCTCATTCTGATCCTGTTTGTTCCCAGAGGCAAATTATATATTTTTGATGCCCATTGGTTATTTGCAGGAACATATGAGGAAGTTGTTGCCGGAGCAGTATTTAAATCACCGCTTCCGTCACCTTTTCCAAGAAGTATGGCGAGAGTGGAATATGAAGTGCCTCCGTTTGTTGAAGACTGAACAATAAGTGTATCGGGTCCGAATGAAGGCGAATAAGGCGCATAAGCCTCATCAAAAGTTACATAATAACCGGACGGTACCGCCTGAAAATCAGTTATCAGAGACTGATCATTCCCTGCAGTTGCATTATAAAAATTAAACATTGCTGATCCTGTTCCTGCGCCATAAGCGCTTTGTGGAGCTCTGCTCCAGTATTGAGTACCTGTATATAATAATGAATAATAATCCGGTGTGAATGCTGAAGATGAAAAATCCTGACAACCGGGACATGGATTGGTTGGTGTCACTTCTACTTTCGCAGTCCATGCATTATAAACTCCGGAAGCGTTTGACATCCAGTAAGGCCAGATTCTCTGATTTCCGTTTACAGGATTGCCTTCTATAAGTGCTGAAGTAATACCAATATAGTCACCGGCATACTGTGTATTTACTCCTGCAATTCCGGTTGGCCCGTGTCTGAATTTATTTCCAACCTTTATATCAGTAAATGTCGCACCTCCGTCGACCGACCTTGAAAGATAAACTTCTGATGAGTCATTCGACGGTGAGTTTCTTGTATCATAATAGACAACATTTACCCCGCCGGACTCGTCAACTCTTATTGCAGACATGTATTGTTTCTTGCCGTTTCCGAATGCATCCTGATTAACTCTGACTCCGGGAAGCCATGAAGTGCCCCCGTTTGTCGATCTGTAAAGTACAATGTCAGACACATCGCCCGCAACACCGGGATTTTTTTCACCGACTACAACATAAATCCAGCCGGCTCTGGGTCCGCATGTTCTGTCAACATCTATTCTTGGAAATCCTGCAACCCTTATCCCGTTAAGCATATTAAAGGTTCTGTTTCCGTTGACATTTGCTGCATGATTGGTTGCAATTGTCCAGCTTACTCCGCCGTTAGTGGATTTTGCAAATCCCAGAGAATCTTCAGTATATGGACTAATGTCAGCATCAGCGCATGTCCATACGACATATACTTCTCCGTTAGGTCCGCATTTAACATCAGCTCCCTGATGAAAATAATTCGATCCCGAAACTGCTAACGGACTTACAGCAGCCACTGTTGACCAGTTGACTCCTCCGTTAGTAGTGTATGATCCTGCAATTCTGTTAACTAAAGCACCCGAGAATTCCGTGTAGAATGTATAACTCCTTCCGTAAAAGGCGCTTGAAGGAGCATCGTCTGTAGCGGATAAATTTTTGTCAGAACTTGAAGTCGAACCCGGCAGTGCGACTGTAGTTGACCAGTTGACTCCGTTATTGGTTGACCAGGATGCACCTATCTGACCTGATAAAGTTATGTATGAATTTATGAATCTGCCGTTTCTGTCAATAAGCGGACCCGGATCTCCGAAATTAAAAACAGGAGTACCTGCAGATGAAAACAACGTATCATTTCCAAACCATGATGTGCCGCCGTCTGTTGTCACATACCAGCCTGTACTGAAATTTCCTCCTCTTGAAGTATTTGCTGATCCGAACATTATCAGAGGATTTGTAGGATGTCTTGTGATAGGAACCTCAGTCTGATGTCCCGCTGAAATCGGGTGAACCCTGAAAGCTGAATTTACTACTAACACACCCATTGGTGTATTAAAAAATGCAGGTTCATTGACTACAGGGTTAATATAATCCTGCTGAGGCAATGGAGTATATTCCTGAAAGACGTTACCTGAATTGATTCGGGTCATTGGATCCGGATTCCATCTGGGGCTTTCATCACCCGATGAAAAACCCGAGTAAATGAGATAGGAAAAAGTAAGAAGAACAGTAAATAAAAGAAGTTTGAATCTCATGTATCACCCTTTCTTTAGATTAAATTAATAAAAGGGCTAAGTTACATAATTTATACAGAAAAAAAGACTGAAAAGATTTCTCTCTTCAGTCTTTTTAATATTTGAATCAATTGCTTTTTACTGACAGCCCAATCCTGTTATACTGTTTGGATCATATTTTTTTATATTTTCAGCAGCTCCTTTTGAGGGGATTCTGTTTTTGAAATTATATTTTTCATTCAGAAGATCTCTTTCCTGTTTTTGTTTAAAGAGAATTTCCTGATTTATTAAATTAGCTCTCAATCCTGTTTCATATTTCTGTCTTTCTGCTTCTGTTTTGAATTCAGGAGTCTGATCGTATTCATTCGGATTTATGGTTGGTTCAGCTCCGGGTGGTCCGACCATAACTACTCCCTGATTGTTGTCAACTATAGATATATCATCAGCATCAGCGAAATTATCTCCGGTTACATCTTCCTTTACATATCCTGATAATGCCGATAATGCGGCATTGTCAACAAGGCTCAGATCCGAACCGTCAATAATCTCATCCTGATTAATATCTCCTCCATACAATCCGTAATAAGGACTACCTGAAATTGCCTTTTCACTGTTCAGATATGTTCCTGCTAAATTATTTATTAAATCGAGAGTGAAACTTGCTCCTCTTGTGTAAACGAATCCCCCGGCTGTGCTGAAGGTTTTCATCGTGTTCCTGTGTTTAAACCCGAGATAATAATTACCACTCAGTGCATTTGTGAATGTAGCTCCGCCGGTTAAGCATCCGAAAGTTGTAAGGACTTTTACTACCGAATCAACTGCTACCTTTGGAAAGTCTGTTCTGTAAAGATACACTCTGATTGTATCCGGAATGACACTCGGAGGACTAGGTCTGTAAAATCCTTCAGGCATTGCGCATAAGGTATTGGCGACAGGAGTTGCAAGTGACTGCAGACATATATTGTCCAGATATAGATTATTACCGAATCCGCTTACGGCTTTAAATCTTATTTTATCAGTTCCTGCGGGAAGAGCAAAATTCATAGGCGCCCACTGACCGCCTGAAGTAGGTGTAAAATTACTGATTCTTGCAACTGTGTTCAAAGGTGCTCCTCCGACCTCATCACCCCATAATCTTGCAAGATTGGTGTAAGTTGTTCCGCCGTTATTTGAAACTTCAATAATCAGTGAATCTCTGTTTGTAAACCAGGGGGAATATGATCTGTCAAATGTAAGATATGTCCCTGCGGCTGTTGCTGCAAATTTATATGTTACAAGAGACTGTGTTACTCCTGCTGATGCAGTCCAGAAATCGAACTTAGCCGAACCTGTGCCCGATGCATAAGCGCTTGGTGTCTGCCTTGTCCAGTATTGTGTTCCGGTAAATTCCAGAAGCATATCGCTTGGTGGAAAGGTTGCCGATGAAAAATCCTGGCATATCGTGCTTTTTGAAATGTCAAGCGCTCCTGCCCAGCAGCTTGGTTTGTTTGATCCTACAGGTGCAGCTTTGTCATCCATCCATACTGCTACGACTTTTCCTATACTCTGTGTGATGCCAATGTAATCACCCATATATCCGCCGCCGAATGGTGACATTTGCTTTGGCTTGAAATTGTGATCAGCGATCTTGACATCTCCCCAGGTTGTACCGCCGTCGAGCGATCTGGAAATATAAACTGAACATGAATCTCCAACTGAAGGGAAATTTCTGTTGTCATAATATACAACATCAACTCCTCCGTCTGAATCCACGCAAACAGCCGGGAAGAATTGAACTTTTCCGTTGTTCAGTGCATCCTGATTAACTCTGATACCTCCTGACCATGTTACGCCTCCGTCTGACGATCTGTGAAGTACAACATCTGCGTCTGTTCCTGCCGGTGCAAGATTTACCTGACTGACTACAATATATATCCAGCCGTTTCTTACTCCGCCTGTTTTGTCAACAGCAATTCTCGGGAAACCGTTTGTTCTAATTCCCCAGCCGTTATATGAAGATGATCTGCTTCCGTTATCATCAAAAATATTTTCATTTGCAGTATAAGATGCTCCGCCGTTCACTGATTTTGCAAATCCGACAAAATCTTCCGTAAAAGGTGACGAACTTACTCCCGCTGTCCAGGTGATATAGACATCTCCGTTCGGACCCACAGCCATATCGTGTCCCTGGGCATTATGTCCTGCGGGAGTTGTGTTTACTACCAAAGGAGCTGACCAGGTCACTCCGGAATTCAATGTCCTGGAAGTCCTTCCGTTTGCAGGTGAAGTTGAAAAACTTGTCCATGCGAAATAAGATTGTCCGTAATAAGGACTTAAAGGTGAATCGTCCGTAGTGCCAAGATTCTTATCTGCATTTGCATCTGCTGATACCTGAACTGTCGTTGACCAGGTAGCTCCGTTGTTGATGGATCTGTTTGCTCCCATTCCGGTCACTGCTCCGAAATTTGTCGTACTTGTTAAGTGAGTAAAAAGAAATACTCCGTTTTTGTCTATCATCGGTCCCGGATCTCCGCGCTGATCATTTGTACCTGCGCCGGGAAGTGTTTCTGTTCCTGTCCAGGTAACTCCACCGTCTAATGATACATACACTCCGGAATTGATCAGACCAGTGCTGAATACATAAGCATTTGATGACGCAAACAAAATGTTTCTGTTGACAGGACTGCTGACAATAGGTACTTCAGACTGTGAATAGTCGTTTGTGGCTGATGGATGAACCCTTACATTGGGATATGTTACCATAACTCCTATTGGGGTAATGGTTGTCCGTGGTTCAGTTGTGAACTGCTTTATTTCAGAATAGACAACAGGTAAAGGTTTATAATCTCCTGAAAGATTTACTGCTGTCCTGGGATCCTGATTCCATCTTGGATCATCATCCCCTCCTGAAAATCCGGAATAAACAATCCACGAAACTGCAAGAATCAATGTAAGTAACAATAACTTAAATTTCATTCTCGTTTTCCTTTCTTTTTTAGTTTTAAAAATATTTTGAAAATATTTAAAATTAATTTTTCTATTTAAATAAATAAAAGGGAGCAGTTTTATAAAATTGCTCCCTGAACATCAGCCTTTTTATAAAGTTACTTAAACTGTTTTTAAGATAAAATAAGATCAGCAAAACAGATTATTTTTTAATGTCGTCGTTTTTCTTTTTTTCTAAAGTGTTTCCGGACTCAATATTTTTTTTTGCAGTCTTCGAACCTGTCAGTGATTTTGTCTTAATAAAAGTATTTAATTCCGGTCCTGCTCCGGGAGGATACTCCGCATATACGCCGACATTATTATCCACGATTGAAAGATCTGCTGCATCTACGAAATAATCTCCGGTAACATCCTCTACAACATAACCCGAATATCCTATACTTCCCCCATTATCTACAAGACTTAAATCGGATGCATCAATTGCCCTGTCTTTATTTACATCACCGCTGTATATGCAATACTTGGTGCCGGACAGAATCAAATTACTGTTGTAAGCCTGAGAAGCTGCTGTTGTAAAGTTATAACTGAACGGTGATCCGAGAATAAACGGCTGACCTCCTGCCTTGCTCCATGTTTCATTTCCGTTTCTGGTTTTTACCTGAAGATAATAAGTACCTGACGGTGCATTGGCAAATAAAAATGAACCTGTAAAAGTAACAGAGTCAATCACTGCTTTTGCAGAATCAACGATAGTGTACGGAGAAGTCGTATTCCTGAGATAGACTCTTGCAGTATCACGGAGATTCAGTCTGTTTAAGCCTGCGTTGTAAAATCCCTGTATGATCATAGTTATGGATGAAGGTACAGCCAGTCCTATATTCAGTCTCAATTTTACATCCTTAGCCGGAGTAACAGGGTCATTCGATGAAATTCGCAGTTTGCCTGTATAAGTGCCTGCTGAAAGTGTGTTGTTGAAAAATTTTACGGCGACATTCTGATTATTACCCGGAGCAACCGACCCTGCAAGAGGATTTTCAGTGACCCACGGGAGTCCGCCTTTTTCTATCAGTATTGCAAGATTATCATGAATATAATTATTGTTGAAAACCATCTGCAGTCCGTCAGTGCTTGAAATATTTTCGTTACCTACTGTTGCTGAATTCAACGGTGTTAATGATGTCAGATATTGCAGATTTATTTTTCCGTTATAATTAAGGATTATTTCAAAAGTATAAGGTCCGCCCGTGCTGTAATGAGGCACGTCTTTATATTCAACAATGAATCGGTTATTAACAGCGTCATTGTAATAATATATTGTTCCGCTTGTTCTGACATCCAGATCGTCCCAGAATCCGTAAATTGCATTATTAGGTTCAGCCGCATCCGGAATGGAAGTGTTACTGTAAGCTACATTTGTTGAAGAGACATCAAACGAAACCCATCCGTTTGTACAGATCTTTAGCTGTGAATAACTGTTTCCGTAATATGTAAATGCTGAAGGAAGAGGAACTACGACAGAGCCGTCGTCACCTGTTCCGTTTGTCCATGTTGTAATAGCAGTTCCTGTACCGGATATGTCAACCCAGTTAAATGCAGGTCCGCCCGGTTCGTCACTGTCTTTCCAGATATAACCGAATACATCAGGTCCGCCTGAACCGTCAGTTACGTCAGGACCGTGATACTTGTCTTTTGAATCTTTAGGCAGATTAATCATTTCAGATATCTGATCTTTGTTAAAATTACTCCGCTGATTATTATTGTCGAAAACCGCATTAAGTTCTGTAAGAGACCAGTTCAGTGCAGATCCGCCTGTGTTTCCTATCAGCAGATTTCTCGTCGTCGAATCATTTCCTACCGGCATGTTAACTACAATTGAATCATTGGAAGATGTTACTACAGGCGGAGGAGGAGGAGGAGTGCCTGCTACTTTACAAATGCTGTCTATGTAAAGATTATTTCCGTATCCGCTTTTTGCAGTAAATTTTATCATGTTAGTGCCAACCGGCAAAGTGAAATTCTTTGTAAGCCACTGAGAACTTGTAGGAATAAATACTGAAGTAAGAGTTGTTGTTGTATTTAGAGTATTGCTGCTTCCGATAGTTGCTGTAGCATTTCCGTACATTCTTACAAGTGTTGAATATGTACTTCCTGCATTTGTTGAACTTTCGATTATAAGCGAATCTGTACCTGAAGAATACGGAGCGTAAGCATTATGAAATTTAAGAGAATCCCCGTTTACTGATGAACCAAAAGCAAGAGTAATTATTGATTCTGTGGTTCCGGTTGGCGAAGACCAGAAATCATATTTTGCTGAACCTGTTCCTATCCCGTAACTGCTGACTGCATCTCTTGTCCAGAAAGATCCTGAAGGACTAAGCGTCCAGAAATCGGGAGGAAATGTTGCTGAAGAGAATCCTTCACAGAGTATTTGATCTATTATTGTAAAACTGTATTGCGATGTGGAATCTCTGTGATGCGCTAATGAATTATCCTGTGCAAATATTTTATAATAAATTACATCGCCGATAGCGACATCTGAATTCAGGGAATTAAACGGTGCACTGAAACTGCTGCCTCCGCCGTTTATCAGCTTAAACTGCTTTACGGGTGTTGGTGTATTTTTATACCATTTTACCCATACTGAATCCAGTCCCAGATTGTCAGTTACTGTTGCTGCAACTGTCGAAGGCCAGAGCGGCTTCGGTTGATTACCTAATGGTGAATGAGTGATGACAGGATTTGTATTGTCAGGAGATGCTATAAATGAATTAAGAATTGAAGGAGCTCCTGAAGGATAAGTTGCAACTCTGTTAAGACTGTCAGAAGTTTTAATATAATATCTGTAAGTAGCTGCTGCTCCGTTTGCAGGAATATTTGCAGTCCAGTTTGTTCCGCTGGAATTGGTCATAAGCAGACTGTCAGTTATCAAAGGATTATTTCTTGACCAGAATAATTTTGTCTTTGAAGGATTAATTCCTGAGCCGGATGGCGTAATTACGCAGTTAACAGTATAATTACCCGTGAGCTGTTCAGTATTCGGTAAAGGTGTATGAACAATTGAAGGTCCGATATCTATTGAGGCAATCCATGCCTGATAAGCACCTGTTATATCATCAGCCCAGTAAGGCCATATCTTTCCGTTACCTGATGTTATTCCGATATAATCTCCCTGATATCCCGTTGCTAATCCGGATATTGGCTTTGGTTTAAATTTATGATCTGAGACTAGAATTTCCGACCATGTACTTCCACCGTCAATCGATCTGGACACATAAATCTGAGCAGAATCATTTGTAGGTATGTTTCTGGTGTCATAATAATTTATATTTACACCGCCGTACTCATCTACTCTTACAGCAGGCATATACTGATATTTTCCGTTTCCGGGAGCATCCTGATTTACTCTTGATGCTGTCCATGTAGTTCCGCCGTTTGTTGAACGGTGAAGTATAACATCAGATACGTCTGTTGCAGGCGCAACAGTTTTTTCGGCAGTAACCACATAAATCCATCCGTTTCTTGCTCCGCCGGATCTGTCGACATCAATTCTTGGAAATCCGTTTGTTCTGATGCTGTTGAACATACTTGCTGATCTTATACCATTCATGTTATCGGCGCTGTTAGTTGCGACTACCCAGTTAACTCCGCCGTTTGTTGATTTGGCAAATCCCAGCGAATCTTCAGTTGAATTTTGTCCGTTTGTCGTACAGTTAGCCCATACTACATATACTTCTCCGTTAGGTCCGATTCTTACATCACAGCCCTGATGATGATGACCGGTGGAAGGAGGAGGACTGACAGGAGCAATAGTTGACCAGCTTACTCCGCCGTTTGTAGTATATGAAATGACGATCCTGTTAGTATATGTTCCTGCAAACTCCGTATAAACAGTGTAACTTCTTCCGTAATAAGCGCTTGAAGGAGCATCATCGGTTCCGGATAAATTTTTATCAGCGCTCGTTGAAGCACCGGGAAAAGTTACTGTCGGAGCCCAGTTAATTCCGTTGTTTGAAGAATAACTCGCTCCCATTGAGCCGGTTGTGGTAATATAGGACATTAAAAATATTCCGTTCTTGTCAATCATCGGTCCCGGATCGCCGTAACTGAATCCGCCGTTGTTTAAAGTATCGCTCCCAAACCAGGTTACGCCGCCGTCAGTTGTAACATATACTCCGGTACTGAATGTAGAACCTCCTCTGAATGTATTAGCTGAACCAAGCATTATCAGCTGATTTGAAGGATGCCTTGTAATAGGAACTTCACTCTGTGTTCCTGCACTCGGATGAACTCTGAAGTTAGGAGATACAGCATAAACTCCGCTAGGCGTGGAAATATATCTGGTAGATGTGCTGAATATTACATTATCATTCTGAGGCAAAGGAATATACTCGCTTTGCTGTATCATTCTTGTCATTCGCTGATCAATGTTCCATTTTTCGGGTCTGTCCTGTGATTTCTGACCCATGAATAAAAATAAAGATAAGGATAAAACCGGCAGAAGAAATAAAAGTTTTTTCATTTTTTTCCCTTTCATTAATTGAATTGCCAAAAGATGTGTTTTGCACAAAATATTCTTAATGATATTAATAATCAACTGTAATTTATCAATATGTATACATTTTTTTTTAACTCCGTTCAGTATAATTCTGAATGAGAATATTTTATTTGTTTTCTAAAAATAACTCAATTTGATTTATATATATTCAAATTAAACCCGCCTGCTAAAAAATGCCGTTAAGAAATTATGAGCAATTATGTAAGTAAAAAATTTCATGTTTAAACCGAAAGCGGTTTAAATTTTTGCAGCAATCGGACGGATATGCATTTTATTAAACAAAAACCGCTGTCTGATATTGATTCATAATACTTTTTATTTTAGCTGTCATTAAAATTTAAATTTATTTTCAAAATAAAATAGATTAGTTTCCAATAACCATTCTAAACTGCAATGAAAGGAGGGCAGACATCTTTCATATTCTTCAAAGATCATTCCTGTTTCTAGGAAGTCTCTCAGAAAAGACCTTACAAGAATTTCCGAATTAAACATACATAAGACTTCAGCTCATAAAGCATATTTACTAAATTAAATAAAAGAAAAATTATGAAAACGATTACAGGTTTTCTTTTAGTAAGCTTATTGGCTATAGTATTTTGTTCTCCGGTTTTATCTCAGGACAATGCTCCTAAAAGAAATAATTCAAATGACATAAATACAGTCAGTTCACAAAATCCCAATATAGACGGGTCAGGTCCATTGAATGTTCAATCACTGACAACGGTCCTTCCGGGTAATAATTCAACATCAGGTAACGGAAGAGCTCCTCAGGGTTCGCGCAGATTTATTAATACAAAATATATTATAACAGCTGCTGAAATGACAGCTTCAGGATTTTCCGGAGTTGTAAATTCAGTCGGCTGGAGATGGAATGTTCCTTCACCTCCTGCAGCTACCGGACCGACAGCGCAAAGCACTTCTTCAACGGGAAAGATAAGAGTATATTTAAAGGACACTGTTGCAACGGCTACAACAATAGCCGGCACTTTTATTGATACAAACGGTGCAGGTTATACAAAAGTTATTGACGGCACAATTACTATCCCCGCAGGACTTGCAGAAATAAATATTGATGTCCCGGCAGGCGGACCCGGTACATCTTCATACACACCTACACCGGGAAATGCGGTCATACTTATCTTCGTATACAAGACAACTGACGCAGTATTACCGACGCCATTAGGCGCACCTAACGTTTTCTGTACTAATGTCGGAGTCGGTACTTTGTTATTAACATATCAGTCTCAGACTGTCGGCGGGAGCACAGGCGGAGCATCTGTTTTCCGACCTGAAACAAGATTCGGAGTTCCTGCTTCACCTGATGATATGGCAGTTACGGCATTAACGGCAAATCCCTTGTCACCGGTGTGTATTGGTACAACGGAAATTTTTACCGCTACCGCAAAAAATCTTGGTACAATCACACAACCGGCGGGAGTGCCTGTTGTTTTAAGAATTGACGGTCTGAATGTTGAAACTAAATTTACAACATTAAGTCTTGTTCAGGATGCTTCTGAAAATATCATATTTACAGGTCTTGTTCTTTTGCCCGGAACTCATATTATACAGAGTTTCACTCAGTTACCGGGTGATCAGATCCCTGCAAACGATACATCTACAATTCTTTATACAGTATTAAATTCTGTCAGTACTTTTCCGTATGTAGAAACATTTACAAATGCTGCGGGATGGACTGTTTCAGGAACGGCAAATTTATGGCTGCTGCAGCCGACTGTTACAAATGCTGCGGGAAAATTGAATGATACCGCTGCAAGATGCAATTTTTATAATATATCAGGGGGCAATGCAGCAATTTTAAGATCTCCTCCTCTTGATTTCACCGGATTATCAAATCCTGTAATTCATTTCTACGCTGCATACAGGACTTTTTCATCTGAAGATGATTCATTGCAGGTTTTAATATCTACGGACTGCGGCGCTACATTCACTGATGTTCCTGTTCCTTACAGAAAAGGAAACAGTTCGGCTCCATCGCTTGCAACTTTATTGCCAAGCACAACAAGCTATATTCCGGCTAATTCAGGTGAATGGAGACATGAAACTATCGACCTGCTGGCTTATGCAAACAATCCAAACGTTATAATTGGTTTCAGAGGTGTAAGTGCTTTCGGAAATAATTTGTATATTGATAATTTTATTGCTACCAATGCTGATGTATATTGTTCAAATCCGGTAACTGCTCCGGGCTCATATTCCTGTAATCCACTTGTTAATGTAAACTTTACTACAGTAGGTCTCAGACCTTTGGCGAATTTAAATCAGGATATCAGTTATAGTAAAACAAACTTTAAATCAATTGAAAATTATACAGGTTCATTCAAATCATTTGATTTCTCTTCAGCAAATCCGTTACTGACCGGGGGAAATACTGATTATGATAATCCTGGAGGCGGCGAATTTTCACTTACTGAACATTCAAATAACTATCCGCCTTCAACTGCAAGTGTTGAAATTGCTGTTAATGCTACTGCAACTTCACCTAACGGCGCTGTCTATACACCTTCTATCATTTATTCCAAAAACTGGTATACAACTACATATACCGGGAATGATAAAAACGGTTATGCGCTGTATGATATTTCGATTGATTTAAACGGATTGTCATTCTCAGATCCAGACAGCCTGTATATTCTCAAGAGAGCGGATTTAACTGCATCTTGGGTTTGTATGCCGACAACAAGGGCAGGAAATATTTTGACCGTCAGCGGTCTGAATACTTTCTCTGATTTTGCCCTGGCAGGTAACAGTCTGCCGTGTCCTAATCCGGCAATACCAACTATTACACTTTCAAACGGTGTTTTACATCATGTGGTAGGACCTGTACACGACTCAACTGTATTCACCGGCTTTGGATGCGGAAGTATAGTTTCGGTACCTTTTGACCCTAATCATCCGGGCGCTTATTATTTCACATTTGATATACTCGGATCTGATCCGAATCTTCCTCTTAACGGAACAGATCAGATTAAGCTTGATGTAATTCTTCCGACTCTCGGCTGCAATGACATCGTATTTGATCCTGTTGTTCCGGTACCTTATCAGGGTTCAGATATCCTTGTTCACGGCAGAGTAACCTCTACCTGTGATCTTACAGCAGTTAAGGAAATAACTATTATTGTTTCCGATCTGTGCAATAATCAGGCAATTTGCCATATCGGATTTGATAAACCTCTGCCGGTAGAATTGACATCTTTTGTTTCAGTTATAAACGGTAACAGTGTTAACTTAAACTGGACAACTGCTACCGAAACAAACAACTCAGGATTTGACATTGAAAGAACTGTTACAAACGGTAACTGGTCAAAAGTAGGTTATGTATCAGGAAGCGGAACGACAACTTCTCCTGTTAACTATTCATTCACTGACAGGAATGTAGCTTCAGGAAAATATAATTACAGATTGAAGCAAACCGATTTGAACGGAAACTTCGCATATTTCAATTTAAGCAATGAAGTAAATATCGGAGTTCCTGACAAGTATGATCTGTCACAGAATTATCCGAATCCTTATAACCCGTCAACAAAGATTAATTACGCTTTGCCTTTTGACGGAAAGGTTAGTATAAAACTGTTTGACATATCAGGTAAAGAAGTATCAACACTTGTAAATGAATTTAAGACTGCCGGTTATTATACCATAAGCTTTAATGCTTCATCACTTTCAAGCGGAGTATACTTCTACAGAATTTCAGCCGAAGGAAACGGGAGCAGCTTTATTGCAACTAAGAAAATGATGGTTGTAAAATAAACTGAACTTCATTCCCTTTCACAAAACCGGAATCTCTAAGCCGTGAGGTAATTTACTTCACGGCTTTTTTGTTTCTGTTAAATTGAAGTGACAATTAAAAAATTCCTGAAGTAAAAATTCTTTACAATATTCTTTATGACAGTTTTAACTTTTACTTTCGTGTTTAAAAAAATTCGGATAAAAATACGCGTTTGTTTAACTTTAATTTGCAATTGCAAATCTTCAAACATGAGTAACTATTTTTTAATTTTTATAAAAGATGATTTTGTTTAATTTAAAGGGACAATATTTTTCATTAAAATTAATTTTTATGAATAACTCACTGAAAATTCAGAGATTCCGGTTTATTATGATCAAAATACTTTTCATTATCCTTTTCTTCATTCTGTTAAAGACTGAAGTTTATTCACAGAATTACTGGATCCGGAATCCAAGCCCGACTTCAGTAATACTTACTGAAGTGTTCTTCTTAAACAACACAACAGGATGGATTGCAGGTGATTCAGGAGTCGTATTCCGCACGACTAATCAGGGAGTAAACTGGACTCAGCAGAGTACTTATGTCGATAATTATATTTTAGATATATTTTTTTTAAATGAAAACTACGGCTGGGCTGTATCCTGGGACGTTTACCCTGATTCAGGAAGTTATCTCGGTACCATCTTGCTCCGTACTACAAACGGAGGAGTCAACTGGAACAGATCCATGTTTGCGGATTCAAACCGTTTTCTGAAATCAATTTATTTCCTCGATCAGATGAACGGATTCTCGGGCGGATCTCCGGGAGGTATTTTTAAAACAACTGACGGCGGAATTGTCTGGAATCCGGCAGATATTGATACCGCTTCCACTTTCATTCTTCCTGTCGAACATATTAAATTTTTTGACTCTCAGTACGGTTTTGCAAGCGGCGGATTCAGAGATCTCGCCGGATCTATGTGGAAAACTACAAACGGAGGCAACCTCTGGTACATTTCAATAGTTGGTCCTGAACCTCTGAATGATCTTTATATCAATGATCTGAACAGAGTCATTGCCGTCGGAGGAGATTTTGAATATGGTTCAAGTTATGTTAAAACTACAAATTCCGGTCTGAACTGGAATTACGATACTCTCGGAATTTTCGGAGTCGCGACATCTCTTGATTTCAGAACCCGATCAGAAGCATGGATTGCAGTTGGTCACAGGTTTGTTTATTCTTCGGATACCGGATATTCATGGAGAGCTATTTATACTCCTGACAGCATCAGAATTGAAGATCTTTGCTTTACTGATACTTCAAACGGTTGGGCTGTAGGATATGGCGGTGCAATTCTTAAGTATTACAACCCCGCTTCAGGAATTTTAAATCATAACGAAACGGCAGATCCTGAAACTTTTGTACTTTATCAGAACTATCCAAACCCTTTCAATCCGAAAACAATTATAAGATATGAGTTGTATAATCAGGACAATAATGTTTCTTTAAAAGTATTTGATGCACTGGGAAAGGAAGTTGTAACTTTAATTAATGAAAAACAAAACGCAGGGAATTATTCTGTAGAATTTGACGCACGATCAGCAAAAAACGGAATTGAATTGCCAAGCGGTGTTTATTTTTATAAACTGGAAACCGGTAATTTTGTTCAAACCAGAACTATGATCCTGCTGAAATAGAATATTAACTCAAACTGACGGTTTTAATCTTCGAAGATTGTTGACCGCCACGAATTACACTAATTTACACAAGTTGGATTAAAATACATTTTCAAATTTATGTCAATTAGTGAAATTAATGGCAATTTCTTGTTTTCAATACTGAATAAGTCTGTTTAAGCTATTAATCTGATCGGACAGTGTTTAACGAAATTCCAAAAATAATTTATTCAGCAAAATCACCTGAATAGCTCAGGTGATTTTACGAATAAAATTTTCTGCCTGGGAAATCAGCAGAAATTTAAAATCCTACGCTGATACCGGTAAATCCGGCCCAGTTCACAGTGTGAAGTTTTTCCACTGAACTTGAACTCAATAAATTATTAAGTCCTCCGTACTGAGCTTTAGTTCCAAGTATAACTGCAACAAAAGGATTGAGATAATACTTTCCGGTAAGCGTACCGACAACGCCAAAATCAAAATTCTTAAATCCGCTTACTGCATTATCAGCATTCAGAAGCATTCCGAAATACGGTCCTCCTGTGAAAGCGAGTCCGACTTTATCGGAAATCATTGTACTGTAATTTACATTTAATGGAATGTTCAGATAATTGTTACTCAGGTCGCTTACGATTGAATCTCCGGTCTGAAGCGGGTTAACATAAGGAGTAGTTAAGCCGAAATTTTTCTTTGTAAAATCAAGACCCGTAGAAAGATTTATTATATTGAAAAGATTTAGGTTAAGTATCGCTCCAATCTGAAAACCGCCCTTGGATTCTGTCTTCACATCCTTGGAAGAAGAAGTCTCTGTTACATTAACGCTGGTTGTACCGTAACCGAGCTGAAAATCTATCGATGCGCTGATTAAACTTCCTGCAATTCTTTTGTGCACTTTTAATGCTGTGTTATAATCTTTTGAGATTTTTTCCTTTGAATAATCTGTGTTGGAATTTAATTTCAGCTTCGGATTGTAATTTCCTCCTGCGAAGGAATCTGAAGCGGTAATTACCATAAAACAGATTAATATTGCTGCTGTAAGAAATGTTTTATTCATTTTTGTTTTTTTTGTTTGAAATTATTTTTATTGTGTAAGGCTGTTGAGTTTTTCAGTTTCCTGTTCCCAGAGCGAATATACATTTTTTAATTTTTCTTTTAAACTGTTATATTCATTTGTAAAATCAACGACATTATATCCTCCTTTATAAAACTCATCTTTTGACATAATTATCTCTTTTTCCTTTATCTTTGCTTCAAAATCCAGAGCATTCTTTTCTAATTCACTGATCCTGCTCTTTATTGGCAAAATAGTTTTATTAAGCTCCTTTTTCTTTTGCTTCTGATCCTTTGTTTCTGCCTGCTTAACTTCTTTTACTGCAACGGCTTTGTTATCGGATTCTTTTTTATTTTTCTGATCTGAATTAACTTTCTTCAGTTCATCTTCTTTTGCTTTCAGATATTCAGTTGCATTGCCGAAATATGTTCTTATTTTTTTATTCTTCACTTCTATTACCTTATCTACAATCCCGTCAATGAATTCTCTATCGTGCGAAACTATTACCACCGTTCCTTCATATTTCTGCAGTGCATTCATCAGCACTTCCTTTGATTTCATGTCAAGATGGTTAGTAGGTTCATCGAATATCAGGAAATTAGACGGTTCTATCAGCATCTTTGCAAGCGCAAGCCTTGATTTCTCTCCTCCGGATAAAACACCTACTCTTTTAAAAACATCATCACCGCGGAAGAGAAAGCTTCCAAGTATAGATCTCAGATTTTTTAAAATATCGCCCTTTGCGGCTTCTTCCATAGTCTGAAGAACAGTTTTTGAGGAATCAAGCTCTTCAGCCTGATTCTGTGCGTAGAATTTTATTTCCGCAAGATGTCCGAGTTTTACTTCACCGTCATATTTTTCTATCCCGGCGATGATCCTCATCAATGTGGATTTGCCTGCTCCGTTAACACCGACAAAAGCTATCTTCTCACCTCTTGTGATAATCAGATCTATATTCTCAAGAACGTTGTTTATTCCGTCATAACTTTTTACAAGACCGTGAATTTCCAGAGAAATTTTCCCGGAATGAGTTGCAGGAGGAAAATTAAAATTAACTGTCGCCTCTTCATCTTCAAGTTCGACTAAGTCAAGTTTGTCCAGAAGCTTAATCCTTGACTGTACCTGCCTGGATTTAGTCGCCTTGTATCTGAACCTTTCGATGAATTTTTCCTGCTGCCTTAAGTACGACTGCTGATTATAAAACTGGTTTTCTAAAAGTTCTTTTCTTATTTCTCTTTCTCTTTTGTAAAAAGAATAATTTCCTGAATATTCGGTTACATTGCCGAGTGAAATTTCTACCGTCCTGTCGGTAATATTATCAAGAAAACTCCTGTCGTGTGAAACAAGCACTATCGCTCCCTGGTAAGATTTCAGATAATTTTCCACCCAGATAAGCGACTCAATGTCAAGATGATTAGTCGGCTCATCAAGCAAAAGTATGGAAGGATTGCTCAGAAGAAGCTTTGCAAGCGAAATTCTCATCTGCCATCCTCCGCTGAACTCAGATGTTTGTCTGTCAAAATCATTTTCACCGAATCCGAGCCCTATAAGAATCTTCTCAATTTTTGATTTAATCTTAAATCCGTCTAGCATTTGAAATCTCTCCTGCAGTTCTCCGTATTCATTTATCAGGTCCATAAATTCATCGCTCATTGTATCCTGAAATTCCTCCATCTCTTTTTCTATCTGACGCATTTCATCCTGAATGGCGTTTATATCGCCGGCTGAACTGTAAACTTCTTCATAAAGAGTCTTTCCGGTGTATTCAATGCCTTCCTGCGGCAGGTAACCTACAGTAGTATGTTTTGAAACAGCAACTTCCCCGTCGTCAGGTTTTATAAGCCCTGCAATGACTTTAAGCATTGTTGACTTTCCTGCTCCGTTGCTTCCGACTAAAGATACTCTGTCCTTCCCGGCAACTCGCAGGGATACTTCGTCAAACAGGATTTTAGCCCCGAAACGCATAGATATGTTGTTCATTGATATCATTTTACAAGATAATTATTTGAAATTTTAAATAATATCCGTATCGTCATCTTAGTCATTGAACGTACATGTATCCGTCCGGAAAAGTAAAAAGCTTTTCCGCGAATAAACACGAATATAAAAGTCATTGCAAATATGGAATAAGATTTTATGTAATTTTCCCGGACTCATAATTATTGTTATCCGGTAAATTTCTGTAGTTGATTTGAAAGTTCGGTTTGAGAAATATACAATTATTAAAACAAGCCGGATTTTCTGTCTTCTTCAGTTACCGGAAATGTTTTTTACTGCAATCAGAACTTTGTAAAGATATTACTCAAGTTCCCGGATTAGAACGGATTATGATTTGCCATTTAAATAAATAAACAATTTTTTAATTTAACAATGATTAATCATTTTAAATTATTATTTTTAACTCGCTTTTATTCAATAGTAATCTTAAATATTTGAAAACAATTTTTCTTTACATCAGTTTATTTTTAATTCGCGGAATTTCTTTCGCGCAGACAGGTTGGATTACTCAAAGCAGCGGTGTAAGTGATTCTCTGCGCTCTGTCATATTTATAAATACGCATACGGGTTATATCGCCGGATCTAACGGAGTAATATTAAAAACCACGGATTCCGGAAACAGCTGGAGTAAACTTCAGTCAAATACAACTGTTGATTTATATTCGGTTTATGCATTACCGGATAATTTTATTTGCTGCTGCGGTGACAGCGGTCTGATATTGATTTCAAATAACGCAGGTCTGAGCTGGTCTGCAACTAGAATCACGGATTTAAAACTCCGATCTGTTTTCTTTACTGATTCTTTGAACGGTCATATTGCCGGAGACGGAGGATTGATACTTAAGACAACTGACGCAGGAAACAGCTGGGCGGTGTTTTTTCAATCAAACTCAATTCAGCTGAACTCTGTATATTTTCCTGATACAAATCACGGCTGGATTGCCGGGTATGGCGCTATATTATATACTTCCGATAAAGGACTTAACTGGACAAATCAGTTCACAGACGGAAAATTAATTCTTAATTCCGTTTTTTTCAGGGATTCTCTTCACGGCTGGGCGGGATATTATGACAACAGTACATTCGGTCCCGAAATACTGCGGACTGCTTCCGGAGGAATTGACTGGAGGAGTTATTCTGCGGGGAATAATTTCTATTCTCTGTCTCTTTTTTTTACTGATACTCTTAACGGCTGGTCTTCGGGATACTACGGAAGCATTGTCAGGACAACAAACGGCGGATTTAACTGGTCAAATCAGATCAGCGGTACGGACAAACATTTGTTTTCCGTGTATTATATAAATTCTTCTACGGGATGGATTGCAGGTGAAGACGGAATGATACTTAAAACAACTACAGGCGGAGTTATTACAGGTATTAAAAACAATTATTTTAGTATATCTTCAGAAAAGATGGTTCTTTCAAATTTCCCTAATCCTTTCAATTCTTCAACATTTTTAAAATTCAGCATTCCTCCGTATAAATTTAATTCCGAAAAATCCGTTGAACTGAAAGTATATGACTTAACAGGTAAACAGATTTATTCCGGATTCTATAATCTGTCATCGCTGAATTTTGATGAAAATTCATATAAAATAATTTATGACGCATCGGAAATATCAGCAGGAATATATTTCTTCAGTATAAAATATAACAGTGATATTTCATTCGGAAAAATGGTTCTTCTGAAATAACGACTTTCCTAATATAATTTGTCATTCAGAAAATGGATTCTATTTAATTTTAATCCTTCCTCTGCTTATGACCGGCATTAAGCATAGAATATATTTCCGAATCCATAAACTTTCCTTCATGAAAATAGCTCTCTCTGAAATAACCTTCTTTACTGAATCCTATTTTGCCAAGAAGCCTTCGGGATGCCGCATTATCCGGATCAATGTTTGCTTCCAGCGAATGCAGATTCATTTTGCTAAACCCGAATTCCGTAACAGCTCTAAGAGCTTCTGTCATAATCCCTTTGTTCCAGTGAGTAATTTTCAGATCATATCCTATTTCTCCCCGTAGATGCTTTTCAATAATTCTCCAGATACCAGCACTTCCTATGAGCTCTCCGGAATTTTTAAAAACTATTCCCCATCTGATTCCCTCTTTATTTTTAAATGCTCTGATGCACATTTCTATCATTAATTCAGCTTCTGATAAGTCTTTATATGTATTTTTTCCAAAGTATTTCATTACTTCTTCATTAGAATAAATCTCAAATATATCTTCAGCATCATTTAAACTTAATTCTTTTAAAATTAGTCTGTCCGTTTCCAGTATCGGAAATTCGGAGAATACATTTTTATTAAAAAAATAATTACTCATTATTTAATATTAATGCCTACCATCTTTTTCGGATCTACTTTTTCCGAGAACTCTTTGTCCGAAAGCAGTCCAAGCTCAATTGCAGCCTGCCTCAGTGTTTTATTTTCCTTATGCGCTTTCTTCGCTATTTTAGCAGCGTTTTCATATCCGATGTGAGTATTCAGAGCAGTTACAAGCATGAGTGAATTTTCAACATTCCTGTTTATGGATTCCATGTTCGGTTCGATTCCTATAACGCAGTTGTCATTAAATGACTCACAGGCATCTCCTATCAGCCCGGCTGAATTCAGAAAATTAAAAATCATCATCGGTTTATAAACGTTCAGCTCAAAATGTCCGCTCATTCCCCCAATACATATCGCCGTATCATTTCCGATCACTTGAGCGCAGACCATAGTGATCGCTTCGACCTGTGTAGGATTTACTTTTCCGGGCATGATGGATGAACCGGGTTCGTTCTCGGGAATGTATATCTCCCCTATTCCGCTTCTCGGACCGGATGACAGCATTCTGATGTCATTGGCTATCTTCATCAAACTTACGGCTAAAGTTTTCAATGCTCCCGAAGCTTCAACAATTGCATCGTTAGATGCCAGGGACTCGAATTTATTTGAAGCCGTTTTAAATGGAATTCCCGTCAATTCAGATATTTTTTTTGCTACAATTTTATCATAATCCGGAGGCACATTAATGCCTGTTCCTACTGCAGATCCCCCGATCGCTAACTCGGAAAGATGTTCAAGTGAATTTCTTACCGTCTTAAGACCGTGATCAAGCTGCGATACATATCCTGAAAACTCCTGCCCGAGGGTCAGTGGAGTCGCATCCATGAAATGCGTTCTGCCGATCTTTATGACTTCCATGAACTTTACAGACTTTTCATAAAGAGTGTTTCTAAGTTTTTCGGCTTTAGGAATGGTTTTTTCCATCAGGATCTTATAAGCGGCAATATTCATCGCAGTCGGAAATGTATCATTGGAAGACTGTGATTTATTGACATCGTCATTTGGATGAAGTGATTTCTTTTCATCATCAAGCTTTCCGCCGTTCATTACATGACCTTTATTCGCGATCACTTCATTAACATTCATGTTTGACTGAGTTCCTGATCCTGTCTGCCAGACGACAAGCGGAAATTCACTGTTCATAGAACCTGTAAGTATCTCATCGCATACCTTGGAAATCAGTTTGGCTTTTTCGATGTCTAAAACCCCGCATTCCGAATTTGCGAATGCAGCTGCTTTTTTGAGAATGGCAAATGCATAGATTATTTCTATCGGCATAAGATTGCTGCCGATCTTAAAATTATCTTTTGAACGCTGTGTCTGAGCTCCCCAGTATTTATCGGACGGGACTTTCACTTCCCCCATTGTGTCATGTTCTGTTCTGTAATCCATTTTCTTTAAATTTAAATTTTTAAAAACCAATTAAAAAAAAAATCCGCAAAGAAAAATCATTTCTCTGCGGATTAAATAGTTCTGAATTATTCAGAGCGAATTATTATTTGATCAATACCATTTTCTTGGTGTCGATATTATCTCCGGACTGTAAAGAATAGAAATAAGTTCCGCTTGAGAGATTGACTCCGTTGAAATTAACGGTGTAATAATCAGCTGTTTTAAATTCATTATTAATAAGTGTTGACACGAGCTTACCGCTTATGTCATAAATTTTTAATGTAACTTTAGAATCAAAAGGTAGAGAGAAATTGATCTTTGTAGATGGATTAAAAGGATTCGGATAATTCTGACTTAATTCAAATCTTGACGGAACTCCGATTATCACATCATTCTGAAGTTCAAAATATTCAAAATTACCGTTGAAGTCTATCTGTTTTAATCTGTAACTGTATTTTCCGGTATTAAGACTGTTATCGTTAAATGAATATGATTTAGTCTCAGAGGAATTTCCGCTTCCGGCTTCAAATCCTATTTTTGTCCATTGTGTATTGCCTTCAACAGACCTTCTTTCAATATCAAATCCGCTGTTGTTTTGCTCCGAAGCTGTTGTCCATTTTAAATTAACGTTATTGTTAGTAACTGTTGAATTAAATGAACTTAGTTCGACAGGCAATGTGCCGTTGTAAATTCCGAAATATCTGGAAGCAGCAAGGTGGAAATTCGGATTAATGATGCCTGACTCACCCGCATCCCATTGCAAAGTAATTGGCACAGGATGCTGAATTTTCATATTTACAGTTGCAATTCTTTCGCCTATTCCAAAAGTACCTGGATCATTAGAAATATTATCACCTGAACCTGAAGTATAAATTACGTTTACACCTACAGCTCTTCTGTTACCCGGGGTTCCTACCATTGCACAAATCATTGGACCATAAGATCCGGAAGGACTTCCTGAAGTAAATTTTGGATTAATGTTTGTAAGTGTTACGCTGTCTAAAGTCCCCGGAGTGAACTTTATAATAAAACTGGAATTACCCATTATAAAGTCTGGTTTGGTAATCCTTAAAGCATAAATATCAAAACTGAATCTGGTACCATCCTCAATATTGAAATTATGCATGTTGTTTACAATCGTATCCTGCGATCTCGCTGAATTGACTGAAACAAACAGGAAAAGAATCAGAATTAAATTATAAAAATGTTTCATGGTTTTATATTTATTATTTGATTAATTAAATTTTAATATTAAAAGTTTGGTACATTAGAACTTTTAAGAAGATTCCTTGTAATATAAGGATAATCAGCCGCCGTTACAACTCCGGATAAATTCAGATCACCATTATTATAATTTGTCGAAAGAAGATTATTAGTTACTATTGTATAATCAGCTGCTGAGATCAAAAAGCTCTTGTTTGCATCACCGCTGTACATTCCTAAAACACCGCTTCCAAGATCTGCTTCCTCTCCTCCGTAAACATTAGAAGCATTTGCTGAGAAATCAAACAATATACTTGACGTATTCAAAGGTATAGCATTTGCGGACATTATAGGTAAATGGTTTCTGTGTCCGACTACAACATAATAATTTCCTGGGAGAATACCTGTTATCTTCACAGGATTTATTCCGTCAAGATCTACGACAGAACCGTTATCTTTTACAAAGGCAGCTCTTCTTCCTCCCGGAATTGCTACGCCATTGTCAGTGCTTCTGATTTCAAGATATACCCAGTCAACAACTCCTGCAGGAATGCTTCCTACTGATTCAGTTCCGTTATAATTATACTGAGGGTCATTGAACGGCTGTGCTAATGGAATAAGACCGTCTGAATTTAAATCAGTTCTCATCAATCCTCCGCCGATATAAGGACCTTCAAGATAAACTTTGACATTAATGGTTGTTCCGAAATCGCCTATACAGAACTGACCGCCTCCGCTGTATTCCTTGAATGCGGTTATGTTATTTACCTTAAAGAAATTTCCCGCTGTATTAACGGGAGAGAAAGTTGTCCATGAAATACCGTTCCATTCTGCTCCGTAAATATTCGCTTCCGTTCCGACAACATCACCGTTATCATAAGTAAATGTATTATTTGCTGAATAAGAAGTGATTCCGGACAGATTAAAAGTCCAGTATCTTTTCAGATAATCAGTTGTACAGTTATTGAAAGGATGGACAAGATTTTTTGTATTAGCGTCAAGATAAGCTCCGGGAGCTAAAGTCCATTGAGAGAAATATACCTGAACGGGAGAATAAGTTACTCTTCCTATAGTATAATTGAATGCTGTAATAGATGTAGAGGAATAAAACTTCCTCAGACTTCCTGTTGAATTAGTTTCAATAAAACTTGTAGCCGGTGACGGATTAAATATTGATGCATCGTTACCCAGAGATAAGTTAAAATTGTTAAGAGTAATTATTCCATTCTGAAGGAATAATAATCTTGAAAGATTCAAATTATCCCCAAGCGAAGCTCCGTTTGGTCTGTTGATCTGCAATGTCCTTAATCCATTCTCAATATGAGGAATGACAAGAGCTGCGGAAGTTCCGCCAATAAACATATCTGAGCTGTTTCCTCCTTCGAGTGCCACTGGGACTCCGTCAAGAACGGAAGAAATTGCCCCGTTAATACTGAGCGTATTATTCTGTCCGATTTTGGTAAGACCATTTGCAAGAAGATTATTTGCAACGGCAAAATCACTGCCCATATTAAACTGAGCCCCTGCTCCTGTAACTTCAAGATTATCAAATGTAGTCTGATGCTCTTTATAAAGGAAACCGGCACCGGGACTTATAAGAGTAAGATTTTTATTAATGGTAGTAGTTCCTGCAATCGTACTGTCCGGAACATTATAAATTGTGCCTCCGGCCGAAGTGCCTGATATAGCAGACGCAAGATTCGGAAAACTGACATTTGCCTGATTGATAATTGAATTCGGCAGTGTGTTATTATATATAATAAAATTCAGGGACGTTCTTACGAGATTTGTAGAAGTATTAAAATTAAATGCAAATCCTATCTGAGGAATGAATCCGTCTACTAATGCAGGATTACTCATTGTTATTGTATTCGGAGATTTATTCGTCACATAAGTATTAGGCGGAATACCCGGTCCGACTATACCCATTCCTACAAATATGCCATTAGTTGAAGGCATAAAGGAAATAATATTATTACCTGTAGTAAGAAGGCCGCCGGAAATAACTGTAGTGTCGGGTGTTGTTCCGTTTTTCCATTTGTTATTGCTTGCATCAATTGTTCCGCCCTGATCAGTATAATTTACAAGACCATATACAAGATAATTGCTCAGATCGCACTTATCAACTTTCATAGTGCTTATCTGTCTGTTGAATGCAATAAGAGTATCACAGTTATCAAAAGTAAGACCTCTTAAAGTAACATTTTCAAGAGCAGCCGGCGGATCAAAAAGATCATTTCTCGCCTGCACCCAGATTCCGCTTCCGGGTGTTGCTCTGAAGACTCTGGAATTTAAAATTTCTATGTTTGAATAATCAAGTCTTGCAAGAAGATTGATATCAATGCCGATTCTGATATTACCCGTAGGCATTACAACAGATATATTTTCGAAAACCGAGTTTCTTAATTTTTCAAAATAGATCGTATGACCCTGAATCTGATTTGTCGGGTTGTTGTTTACGAAAGCGCAATGAGATATCAAGACATTTTCAATCATAGTCGGGTCAACCCTTCTCTGAAATGCTGCTATTCCGAAATATCCGTTATCATTTACGGTCGTGTTTTTCATTACAAAACCGTCAAGACCTGCAAAAGTCGGAAAATAAATTCCTGAATAGTTACTGTTGTTAAAATTACAGGCTTCAATTAAAAGATCTGAAAGATTTTCTTTATTAACTCTTAATCCGTTTACACCTGCAGATGTAGTGGCAGATGCAGAAACATTTTCAAGAGTAACATAACTCTGCCTCATATCGATGGCGTCACCTGTTGTAACTGCTACTCTGAGATTTTTCAGTACCATTCTTTGTGTACTGCTTCCTCCGGTTGCGTTCAGTGTGACTGTTGTATTGAAAACAGTGTTTAATGCAGGATTAGAACCTTTCCATGCTCCGATTATATTAATTCTTTTTGTCAGATTAAACCCGGAATAAGTTCCTGCCGCAACAACAATGTTATCGCCGTCAACTACTGAAGCATTATCAATAGCATACTGAACAGATTGCCATGGTGTCTCAATGTTCTTTGCCTGGGAAGGACTGTTTCCGTTGCTGCCGGTCACTGCATTAACATAAAATGTAGCCGACTGGGCTGAACTTATCAGTATAAAATTTGCAATAAGAATTAATAAGAAATTGTAGAATTTTTTCATCTGCTTAAAATTGAGGTTAATTATTTATCTTAAAGTTAATTTAGAAGTTAATTTAGATTTAAATTTTAAAAAACATCAGATTTTTTCGAAATCAATTTAAAAAAAATCTGTTTTTTCAAATAACTTATTTTATAGGTCAAGATATAGTTTTAAAATACAAATTTCAATTAATTTTTTATTAATTATGCATTTCATATTAAGATCCATCCTTATTTAACTAACCGGATATGTTTGGTTTAGTTATGATTCAAATTCATTACGGCCCAAATAAATTTCGGAATGAAAAATAAATTTTTATTTAAATAACATAATCAGATTTTTTTATTATGGGAAAAAAGAAACTGCCAGCCATTCTCGACGGAGTCATGAAACATTAAATATTTTGTTGTGTAATTAGATTTAAATTTAAGCAGTATTAAATAAATTTATTTAAAAGTTAATATTGTTTATTATGAAATTCAAAATTGAATATCCATTAAAAAATCCAGATGAACAGATTTAAGGCCGAAAGTTTAAATTCATTCCTGAAGGGAATAATTGATTATGCAGGCTTATTTCCGCCTGCAAATTTACAATTAGAAGAAGCTTTTGCAAATTATCTCAGGTACCGGGAAAGCGAAAATTCATTCATGCTTTCAAGGTTCATCTGCCCGGTAAAACTTTTTAAGCAACTTGAAAATCTGTCATTTGAATCCGGAGAAAAAATTCATTTATCGGTTCTCGGCAGAGGCGGATACAATATTCAGGATTTCAATGAAAATCTTTCAGAAGATATAAAAATTTGGAAGGGATTCGTTGACAATAACGGTAAAAGATTTGCAACGGATTCTTTTGAGATTAAACTTCCTGATGAACTTATAACCGAACACAATTCCGGAAAAGTATCGGATTTTGCTGACACATTATCTGATAAGATAAAGTCGGAATTTGATTTCCCGGTGTTTATGTTTCTTGAAGGACAAATTGGCAGTGAATGGCAGAAAAATATAAAGTGCCTGATAGATGGCATTAATATAAGGAACAAAAAACACCATGATGCAGGATTTAAGCTCAGAACCGGAGGAGAGGAAGCAAATTCATTTCCTGATCCCGGACAAATCTCATTTGCAATAAGGGAATGCCTTGACAGATCCGTTCCGATGAAATGCACAGCAGGACTGCATCATCCGTTCAGACATTTTGATAAAAATATCGGGACATATATGCATGGATTTGTGAATGTATTCGGAGCAGGCATCATAGCAATGAGGCATAATATCTCAGATTCAGGTCTGAAAGAAATTCTGTCTGATGAAAATCCCGATAACTTTAATTTTTCAGATGAATATTTTTCCTGGAAAGACTGGAAAGCAAGTATTCAGGAAATTGTTCTTGCAAGAAAAGATCTGATGCTGTCTTTCGGAAGCTGCAGTTTTGATGAACCGGTTGAAGATCTGAAAAATCTAAATTTACTTTAACATTCAAATATTTTTAATTTTATTAATGGCTGATCAATTAAATCTAAATTGTTTTATCAAAACAGAAAAAGATTCTCACTTCCCTCTTCAAAATCTGCCGTACGGAATTTTCAAAACAAGTGATAACCCCAATCCAAGAGCAGGAACTGCTATCGGTAAATTTATACTTGATCTGTCAGTTCTCGAATCTGAAGGATTTTTTTCGGATGTATTTAAAGACAGAAAAAAAATATTCTCAAATTCATACCTGAATCTTTTTATGTCCCTTGGGAGTGATGTCAGAAAAAGGATTCGAAAGATACTTCAGCATATTTTAAGCATTGATAATCCTGCTTTAAAGGATAATGATTCTCTTAGAAAACAATGCCTCATTGATTCCGGCAGATGTGAAATGTGCATGCCTGTAAATGTCGGAGATTATACAGACTTTTATTCATCAAAAGAACATGCTACAAATGTGGGAATCATGTTCAGGGGAAAAGACAATGCTTTAATGTCTAACTGGCTTCATCTGCCTGTCGCTTATCACGGAAGAGCAAGTTCTGTGGTTTTAAGCGGAACGGACATTATCCGGCCGAAAGGTCAGACAAAAGCCGATGACGCTGATATGCCTACATTCGGTCCGACTAAACTTCTTGACTTCGAACTCGAAATGGGATACTTCATCGGTACGGGAAATAAACTGGGTGAACCGGTGCCTGTTGAAAAAGCGGATGAACATATTTTCGGAATGGTTCTTGTCAATGACTGGAGCGCGAGGGATATTCAGAAGTGGGAATATGTTCCTCTCGGTCCGTTTCTTGCAAAAAATTTTGCTACTTCAATATCACCGTGGATTGTGACTCTGGAAGCGCTCGAACCATTTAAGACAAAAAAAATTATTCAGGAACCTGAACCGCTGCCCTATCTTAAAAGCAGAGGAAGCTGGTTTTATGATATCAACCTTGAAGTAAGTCTGAAAACCGATAAATTGAATGAACCGTTTGTAATCTCAAGATCAAATTACAAATATATGTACTGGGATATCTGTCAGCAGCTTGCGCATCATACGGTTACGGGATGCAATATGAGAACCGGAGATTTGCTTGCTTCAGGAACTATAAGCGGACCCGATAAATCTTCATACGGAAGTATGCTTGAGCTTACATGGAGAGGTGCTGAACCGGTCAAACTTCCCGGCAATGAAGAACGAAAATTTCTTGCTGACGGCGATGAGCTGATAATCTCAGGATGGTGTGACGGTAATAATTACAGAGTCGGATTTGGTGAAGTAAAAGGAAAAATCTTACCGGCTGTATGAACAAATTTTATTTTATGAAATCACTGAAGATGTTTTCCTTATTAATGTTTACTTCAGTTTGTTTTATCTCCTGCAATGAAGACATTGTTAGTCCCGGAAGCAATACTCAGGATAATTTTAAATATCCTTTCAGTATTAATTCATTCTGGTATTACGGAACAAGGAATTTTGTTACAAACCTAAGACCCGATTCACTTAGTTCAATTTACCCTACAGACACGGTCACAGGATTCGGAGGCGCAACATTTTTAAAAGACACAATAATAAATAATGATACGCTCCGTCTGTTCAGAAACAGTCACAGCGATCAAGGCCATGCTCACACTACACTGGAGCTGTATAAGCAGACAGATTCGGGACTTATGAGGTATGCATACTTTTCTGACGGAACCAACTTCGGTCCGTTCAGAAATGAAAATAATTACACTCTGTCTCTGAACGGCAGAGAATTCGGATCCGTAAGAGACTTAATAAATTATTACAATTACGATTTTTATTACAGCAAAGATAATCAGGTCAACGATACTGTTTTGTATTTTGACAATCCGCCTGTAACTGCGGTGAAGTATCCGGTTGTAACCGGTATGGAGTGGGATTTTTACAGAGTGCTTACAACAAGACTCACAAAAAAATATACAGGTTATGAATATGTTGTTTCAAATGATAAAACTTATTATTGTGTTAAGATCCGAAAACAATGGTATAATAATAATTCTCTTGTTCCTGACAGTCATCTGATATTTTATGATTATTTTTCAAAGGAAGGAATGGTAAAAAGGGATTTTACGATTAAAGATATTGCAGTAAGCAATAGTTCAGGTCAGTTGCTGGGATATATCGATGTAAAAGAAGAAGCTTTTTTAAATATTTTTTCACAACCTTAATTTAAAATGAACGGACAGAAAACACGACTTACACAGATGGTTACATCCGCAGGGTGCGCTGCGAAGATTTTTCCTCATATTCTCGCTGAAGCATTAAAGGATATTAACTGGGAGACAAATGATAATGTCCTTGTCGGATTTGATGGCAGGGATGATGCAGGAGTATACAGGATCAGTGATGATTTAGCGCTGATTCATACAACCGATTTCTTTACGCCGGTCGTTGATGATCCCTATGTATTTGGCCAGATAGCGGCAGCAAACGCTCTGAGCGATGTTTATGCAATGGGCGGTACTCCGGTAAGCGGACTTAACATTGTAGCATTTCCCCAGACTGCGGATTTAGGAATACTTAAGGAAATCCTCCGCGGCGGCTCAGATAAAATGAATGAAGCCGGTGCTGTTATAATAGGTGGACATTCCATTGATATAGCAAATATAGTTTACGGTCTTGCAGTCACCGGAACTATAAGGCCTGAAAATATTAAAGGAAACAATTCGGCAAAACCGGGTGATAAACTTATACTGACTAAAGCGCTTGGAACGGGTCTGCTGAACAATGCTGTCAAGTTTACAAATCTCGAGGATAACGAACCAGCTGTATATCATCAGCTTATTTCATCTATGACCAGACTTAACAGAAATTCGTCAGAATGCATGGTCAGAGCAAAAGCGAATGCCTGCACTGATGTTACGGGATTCGGACTTGCGGGACATTCAATGCAGATGGCTGTTGCAAGCAAAGCCGTGCTTAAGTTCGATGTAAACAGCATAAACATAATCGACGGTGCTCATCAGGCGATTGAAAATAACCTGCTGACAAGAGGAGATAAATCCAACCGTGAATATACGAAAGATTTCGTGAAGTCATCCGGTAAAATAAATTCAGCATTGGAACATCTGCTTTATGATCCGCAGACTTCGGGGGGACTTCTTATTTCTGTTCCTGAGGACCATGCCAATTATCTTTTACTTGAACTTCATAAAGGAGGAGATATATTTGCTAATATTGTTGGTGAAGTAATGGAAACGACTGATAGTTTCAAATCCGGTACAATTCTTTTCAATTATGACTGATTTTATGCCCTGCAGTAATTTTATTAAGGATAATGATACGCGATAGCAGTCCGAAAGAACTTTTTGAGTTTGTAAGATCAGCGGATATCAGTGATGTCAGGTCTCTGAATGAAATTGTCTCAGGTTATAATTTCACATCGTGCAGCACGGAAGAAATTCTTAATTTGGAAAAGCAGAATTCATCCGCAATACTTCTTTTAGATGCCAGATCAGAAAAGGAATTCGCAGAATCCGCAATTCCTTACGCTCTTAACTTTCCCGTTCTCTCCGACAGTGAAAGACATAATGTAGGACTGATCTATAAAAATTATTCACAGATATCGGCTCTTTGGCTTGCAATACAGTATGCGGAACCAAAGACTGAAAATTTAAAAACATTTCTGGAATCGAATAATGCTTCAGGAAAGAAATTATTTATTTACTGCTGGCGTGGAGGCGGAAGAAGCAAATATCTTTCCAAAATGTGCGCTGATCTCGGTTTTAAACCTGTGATTTTGAAAGGCGGATTTAAGTCATACAGAAATCTGGTCAATAAATATTTTTCAGCCGAAAGATTTAAAGACCGTTTACTGGAACTTTCAGGTCTGACAGGCTGCGGCAAAACCGAACTTCTGCGCAGTCTTACAGGGATTTTACCCGTTATAGATCTTGAGTTATCCGCAAGACACTTTTCCAGTCTGCTTGGTCATATACCTTTTGAAATCAGAAACTACTCTCCTGTTTCAAATCAATCAGCTTTCGAGAATGATATCTATTCACAGATATATTTCAATAGGGAAGAAACTGAAGGAGAAGCAACATATATCATTGAAAGCGAAAGCAGAAAGATCGGACCTTTCAGCATGCCGGAGATTATTTTTAATGAACTGCAGAGCTCAGATACAATCAGAATTCACTGCGCCATTGAGAACAGGATTAAAAGAATTGTGAGGGATTATTTCGGCAATGATCTTGAAGGTATCAGTCCCATGATAAGGGTCATGACTGAAAAGGAAATATTTTTCAGACAAAATCTGAGCAATAAAATATTTGATGAACTTATATCTCTTCTCAAAAACGGAAGAGTTTCGGAATTCTGTGAAATTATGATAAATGAATATTACGACAAAAAATACCTTAAAAAACCAAAAACCCCGGTTGCTGAAATTTCAACAGACAATATTAATTCAGCAAAGGAAAATCTGATAAATTTTTATAAAGATTTTATCTGAATAAAATTTTATTCATTAAATTTATTTTTTCGCATCAGACAGTAAACTTCAATATTCATATCTTTCAGTTTGAGAACTTCAAAGCAGATCATTGTTCTCATTTGAAAACGATCTTCTTAACAGATCATTCTGAGTTTCAATGTGTTTGCTCATCGATCCTGCAGCGGGACTTGCGCTTTCTTCCCTGCAGACAAAAAACAGTTTCTGCCATTCCGAAAGATCTTTTTTAAGTCTTAGAGCTATAAAATTCCATGCTCCCATATTTAACGGCTCTTCCTGCACCCATACAACACCGGATGCATTTTTATAGGAAGACAGTATTTCTTTCATCATATCGTTCTTGTAAGGATAATACTGTTCAAGTCTGATAATGGCAGCATCCAATCTATTATTATCATTTTTATATTTTACAAGATCATAATAAACTTTCCCGCTTGTGACTATAACCAGTTTTATTTTGGATTTATCATCTATGTTATCATCAATTATCTCATTAAATTTTCCTGCTGTAAATTCTTCTTTTACGGATTTAGCTTCCGGCATTCTGAGAAGACTTTTAGGAGTGAGTATGACTAAGGGCTTTTTATTTTTTTGTTTTGCCTGTCTTCTGAGAAGGTGAAAATACTGTTCTGAATTTGTAGGATTACATACTATCATATTATCATCAGCACAGAGAGTCAGGAATCTTTCAAGTCTTGCGCTGGAATGCTCCGGTCCCTGCCCTTCCTGTGCATGTGGCAGCATCATAACTAAATTATTCGGAAGTCCCCATTT